>JAJRRX010000266.1 GCA_024279075.1 Alphaproteobacteria bacterium
CCCCTTTAGCTGGTGTGATCAGCAGGGCTGCTACGCGCGCTTTGGCCTAACAGAGGCACAAGTTGAGGCCTTTAAAGTGGGCACCGATGCCAAAATTAACATTTTTGCGGTGACAGACTCAGAAAACCCTGTGCAAGCCACCTTGTCTCTCGAGGGCTTCACTGACGCGGTGGCGGACCTTTCAGCGCGATAACCGCGTTTAGCCCGCCAAAAGCAAAGGCATTGCTGAGCGTCGCGCTTGGCTGTGCCTTTTTTGCTTTATTGGGAATAATATCTAAATTACAAGTAGGGTCCGGCTGATCATGGTTGATGGTCGGGGCCAACACCCCCTCGCGCAAAGCCATGATACAGGCCAAAAGCTCCACCGCGCCGGTGCCGCCAATCAGGTGCCCGTGCATAGATTTAGTCGAGGAAATCGGTGGGGTATCCGCGCCAAAAACCGCCTTAATCGCCGCGCATTCCACAGTGTCATTGCCCGCCGTGCCGGTGCCATGGGCGTTGATATAGCCGATATCGGCAGGGGCCAGCCCCGCATCCTCCAGCGCCCCTTGCATCGCCCGCTCGGCCCCACTTTGGTTGGGCATCACGATATCTCCCGCATCGGCTGTCATGGCAAAGCCCGCGACCTCGGCCAAAACCTCAGCCCCCCGCGCCTCGGCTATCTCCAGCGCCTCAAACACAAAAATCGCCGCGCCCTCGCCCTGCACCATGCCATCACGATTGGCTGAAAAAGGCCGACAGCCGGATTTGGACATCACCCGCAGCCCCTCCCACGCCTTGATGCCACCAAAGCACAACATCGCTTCAGAGCCACCCGTGAGCATCGCATCGGCCATGCCTGAGCGGATCATATGAAAGGCCTGCCCCATGGCATGGTTGCTCGACGCGCAAGCGGTAGACACAGTATAGCTCGGGCCTGTGGCCCCGTGTAACATGGAAAGATGACTGGCGGCGGCGTTATTCATCAAGCGCGGCACCACAAAAGGGTGGACGCGGTTTTTGCCCTCTGCATAAACCTTGCGAAAATTTTCACCCTGCGTTTGCAGCCCGCCGCCAGAGGTGCCCAGCACGACGCCGGTTTTTGGCCCTGCTAGCGCCGCGCCGGATTGCGCCACGGCTTCGCGCGCCGCCAGAATGGCGAACTGCGTAAAACGGTCATAAAAAGAAAGCTCTTGCCGGTTGAAATGCGCAGCCTCGTCATAACCGTGAATTTGCCCACCAATGCGGATTTGCAGGCGTTCGACATCCTTGAAATTCAGCGCCGAAATGCCAGAGCGCCCTGCCGCCATACCATCCATAGTGGCCCGTGCACTCATCCCAAGCGCCGAAAGCGCGCCCATGCCCGTAATGACAACCCGCCTCACCTATTTCGCCTCAGCAATCAGGGCTTCGACCGCCTGCACAATGCTGGCCACCGAGCTGATATCAAAAGCCTTGCTGCCCGGCTCATTGGCGTTAAACGGCACATGCACATCAAATGTTTCCTCAATGGCAAACACAGTTTCGACCAGCCCAAGGCTATCGACCCCGAGCTTTTCCAGCGTGTCCTCAAGAGCCACTTCGGAAGGCTCGATCATCGCTTGCTCAGCAATGATTTCGATCACCTTTTCTGCCACATTCACGGCCATTTCGCCCCTCGTATTGTTTGCCAAACCCTACTCATTTCCGAGCAATTTTGAAACCTGTTTTTGCAACGCATCCACCTTGGCCACCAGCTTGGGCAAGCGCCGATACGCCTTGTAGCTCTCCACATTGGCCTCGGCCTTGATCGCCGGATTACCCATAATAAAACGGTTTGGCGGCACGTTGGAGGAAATCCCCGCCTTGCCCGCCGCCACCACATTGGTGCCAATATGCACATGGTCCGCCACCCCCACCTGCCCACCAAGGATCACCCGATCCGCGACCACCGCGCTGCCGCCGACGCCCACTTGCGCACAAAGCAGGCAATGCGCGCCGACCTGCACATTATGGCCAAGCATGACGAGGTTATCGATTTTAGTGCCGTTTCCCACGGTGGTATTAATAATAGTGCCACGATCAATCGTGCTGCCCGCGCCAAGCTCAACATCATCACCAATCGTCACCGCGCCAAGGGAATTTGTGCGGGCGAAACCGTGTTTTTGCGTGGCACCGGCTTTGGGCTGCTGCCCGGAACGGGCCGCCTCCACCGCGCCTGGCTCGGGGCTGACAAAGGAAAACCCGTCGCCACCAACCACCGCATTTGGCTGGGCGATAAAACGGTCACCAATCAAAACCCGCGCCCCGATGCGCACACCGCTATAAAGCAGGCAGCCTTCGCCTATCGATGCGTTTTCAGCCACCGATACGTGGGAAAGTATGCGGGCATTGGCCCCGATTTTAGCACCGGCACCAATGGTTACAAACGGCCCGATAGAGGCATTGGCGCCGATGATCGCAGATTTATCAATGACCGCCGTCGGGTGAACCCCTGATGGCGCAAATACTGGCTTTTCAAAAAGCTGGTTTACCCCACTGAGCACATAGCGCGGATGCGGCGCAAAAATTGCGGCTTTCAGCCCCAGCGCTTGCCAATCGGCCCCGATGGGTAAGATCGCAACCCGAGCCGCCCCTGTTGAGAGGCTTTCCAAAAACTTTGGGTCCATCGCCAGCGCAAGGGTATCGGGCCTTGCCAATTCTGGCTGCGAGGGCCCCTGCAGCGCAATCGACAAATCGCCCACAGCTGTTGCTGCAAGCGAGTCTGCGATTTCCTGTACTGTAAAAGCCATAGGCCCCCCGAAAATGCGCGGCCCGCGCCGGGGCCGCTTTGGGGTGTTTTAGCTTGCGATCTCAGGCAATGTCACGCCATTTTCTGCCAGCGCATCAAAAACCAGAGTATCGCGGCCATAAACATCAACCCGATAAGCGATTTCGCCGTTTTCATTCAGAAAAACCGTTTGGTAGGTTAGATAAATAGGCACCGGTGCTACAAGATTGATCGTGGTTTCCCGCCCGGTTGCGCGCGCCGCTGCGAATGTGCCCTCAGGGTCTGCCACTTGCGGAGCCAGCAAAGTGTAGGCCAGATCAAGTGGCCGCTGCACCCGCACGCAGCCGTGGCTAAAGGCGCGGCTATCGCGGTTAAAGAGAGAGCGTGAAGGCGTGTCGTGCAGGTAAATATTGTATTTATTCGGGAACATGAACTTAACTCTGCCAAGCGCATTGCGGCTGCCCGGGCGCTGCTGCAGCACAAACGGGAAGTTGTTTTGCGTATATTGCGACATATCAATCAAGCGCGCATCCACCCGCTCACCTGAGCCACGCACCCGCATGGTAATGTTTTGACGAGTCAAAACGCTCGGGTCGCGCTGTAGCTGCGGCAAATATTCCTGCGAGGCAATGCTTTGCGGCACATTCCAGCTTGGATTCACCACCATATGGGTCATTCTATCAATAAATTCAGGGGTTTGGTATTTAGCGTTGGTTTTACCAACAACCACACGCGTTACCAATGTCGGCAGGCCATAATCCATCACATAGCCGGTAAAATTGGCTTGGTTTACCAAAATATGCCGCGCGCCAAGATCATAATTCAGCCAACGGCGGCGCTCTAGGTTTACAATAACCTGCTGCATCTGGAAGGAAGGGTCAGAGTTAAGCGCGGTTAGCGTTTGTGGGCCAACAATGCCATCTGCAGTTAAGGTTTGGTCAGCCTGAAAAGCCTTCACGGCCACAACCAGAGCTTCACCATAACGCGGCGAGTCGCCCTCAGTGCCCTCATAACCAAGCGCGTTTAACCGCTCTCGCATGGCCAAAACGCGATCACTCGATTGTCCGGGCCGCAGCGCGCGACCAGTGGATATTTTTGGCCCCCAGCCACCGGCCTCAACCAAAGCCTCAAGCTGGGCCAATTCTTCTTGCAGGGCGTTATAGCTAATATCTTGCGGCTCCAAGCTATCATAAAGCGCGCCACTGCCATTACTATTTGCGGCACGTGCGAGCAGCATTTCAGGTGCCGGGCGCACGGTGTCAAAATTGATCAGGTTGGAAATATCATTCGGGTTCAACACACCTGACGTAAGATCGGTAGCAAAATCCAGATACGCTTGCGCCGCCAAAATTTCGAGCGCGGCGTTGCTGGCCGGCGTGCCCGCTTCAGAGATGGCTACGCGCAGGTCGCTGATAAGCGTATCCTGAACTGGCAAACCATGCGCGCCTGCAGTTTCAAGCGCTTGCAAAAGCGCTGTAAGCTTGGCTTGGTTTCCGGCAAATACTGCGGCAAAATCGGTGGTTTCATAAAAAGCGTAAAGCGCGGTATCACTGCCCGCCGTAAGCGCGAACATAAGCGCGCCTTCTTCCGGTGGCAGGCTCATCGTAGTGGATTGTGCTTGGGCCGCGAAGGACCCGATTGTGGCAAAAGCAACGGCTGCGGTTGCACATAACAATTTTGGCTTGAAATTCATAAACATATTTCTTCTCCCAATTACATATAATATTTATGCGTCTACAATATAGATAGAACGGCATCCACAGTATTTCAGGTCGTAAAGCACAGAAATGATATTTTAGTGTGAATAATGTTACACCAAAACGGAACAAATATGCAACATCTTTCCCGATTACACGCATAGGTTATCGCTAACGCCTAAATGCGCGGAAATTTGCCGGTTCCGAGAAAGATGTCTTGGCCTACGATTCAGAATATGACATAAGATTTTCATAAATTGGTGCACAAAAACCAGCACTTAACATGAATTCAAGTTGGGACAGGCAGGTCTTACATGAAAACCAATAATTTCTCACGTCGTGGGCTTTTGCGTGCGTTCGCCGCAACTGCGCTAACCGCAGCGCCGCTTTATAGCAATGCAGCTGGCGTGCTTCGGGGCGCAGGCGATGTTCGGCGCGTTTCTATGCGCAACCAGCGGACCTCTGAAACCATTGATATGATTTACTGGATTGAAGGCCATTATATTGAGGAAGCCCTCACCGAGATTAACGGATTTATGCGCGATTGGCGGCATAACGAGATCATCACTTATGATCGCCGAAATGTTGATATCATCGCGGCCACGCACCGGCTGATGGAAACCGACGAGCCTTATCTTATGCTTTCTGGTTATCGTTCTGCGGC
>JAJRRX010000267.1 GCA_024279075.1 Alphaproteobacteria bacterium
CGGCGGCAATCATGTGCCAATGTGGCCAGTGCGCTGACGGTGTTAAAATCGCCTTGCACCGCGCCGTAATCTGTTTCCAGCGCCCAAAAAGCAAGGATGACCTCGGGCGGCACGCCGTATTCGCGCTGGGCGCGGGCAAACACGCTGGCGTATTGGTCCCGCTTTTGGCCGCCGATGCGCAGGCGAGAGCCGCTGATCGAACGTTGGGAGAACTCAAGGAAGGTTTGCCGGAAAACACCCTGCGCGCGGTCAAACCGCAGCACTTTTGCATCCTGCCGCGCCGCCGAAAGCACCGCGTTAATCGCGTTTTGTGGTAAGCCCTGCGCGCGGGCCTCTTGGCCAACCTGCTGCATAAAGGCATTAAAATTGCCGCCACATGGGGCGGTTTGGGCAAAGCTGGCACTGGCAGAAAGGCAAAGCGCGGCGGTAAGAAGGCGAGTAAGGCGTTTCACTGAAAGAACTCCATTTAAGATGTTTTTACGAGGTAATAATTGCCAATACCACTGATGCCCTTGGTTGCGCAATCATTGCCTAATGCCTTGGTCCGTTTTTCCAGAGCCAGCCGATTGACCTGCTTAAAAAACCAATCGCTATCTTCGTTTATTCTCCTAGGTTAATAGTTTAAAGGAAATGTCTTATTATTTATGTATTTCATATGCTTGTAGATGGTGTTGCGTGGGAATCAGGCCAAAACTTTGTGCGCTATCGCTACATCGCGCCCATGCCACCATCAACGCCCAGCGCTTGGCCGGTCACAAAGCTATTGGCGGGGTCAGCCAGAAACAGAACCACCCTCACTACTTCCTCTACACTCGCTAAGCGGCGCATAGGAATGCCGCGTGTCATCTCGGCCTCATGGGCTTTGGAGTGGCTTGCCTCCCCCGCCATGGCGGTGCGGGCAAAGCTTGGGCAAACAGCGTTCACCCTAATCCCCCGCCGCGCATTTTCTAGCGCGGCAGAGCGCGTAAGGCCGACAACCCCGTGCTTGGCCGCCGCATAAGCCCCCAATGTGGGCGCGCCTGAAAGCCCCGCCACTGAAGCGATGTTGATGATCGAACCGCTTTTCATTGCCGGAATTTGCGCTTGCAGGGCCCAGAGAACGCCGAGCAAATCCACCTCGATCACGCGGCGGGCATCGGCTTCGGGGATGTTGCTTATAATGGCCGGCTCATGCACGATGCCCGCATTATTCACCGCTATATCGAGGCTGCCGAAGCGCTCAAGCGCCAAGGCCACCAGCTCTTTGGCATAGGCAGGGTCGGATACATCCCCCACCATGGTCACGCAATCCGCCCCCAATTCTGCTGCTAAAGCCTCCAATGGCCCAGCGTTAATATCCCCCAACACCAGCTTTGCACCCTGCCTCGCAAAGGCCCGCGCAATGCCCTCACCCAAGCCCGCCGCCGCGCCGGTTATCAAGACCACGCTCATAGGTTAGCAAACAGGTTAACGTGGGTTTCTACGCTCATCCCGCCATCCAGCGGCAGAATGGCCCCGCTCACATAAGCCCCGCCACGGCCACAAAGGTAAAGCGTGGCGGCGGCGATGTCCTCACCGTTACCGATGCGCCCGAGCGGCACATTGGCCCCCACCTTGGCCGCGCCCTCGTCGGACCCTGTGGCAAAGGCTGTCATCTTGGAAGGAAACGGCCCGGGAGCAAAGGCATTCACCGTAATATGCTTGGCCGCCAGTTCCCCCGCCAAAGTTTTGGTCAGGTGGTGCACCGCCCCCTTGGAGGCGGTATAGGCATAAGCCCCCTCGGCCACCGGCAAGGTGCCCATCACCGAGCCGATATTAACCACCCGCGCAGGATCCGCCTCGGTGGCGGCGGCCTCCAGCAATGGCAGCAGCTCCCGCGTCAGCGTAAATATCCCCGCCACATTCACCGCCATGGTCCGCGCCCACTGCTCATGCGGAAAATCGGCTATCGAAGCCCCCCATGTAACGCCCGCATTGTTAAACAATATGTCCAGCTTGCCCGTGCGGGATTTCACCGCCTCGGCCAGTGCCAGAATAGACTCCTCGCTGCCAACATCCCCCGCAAACCCTTCCGCCGAACCTTCAGCGCCAAGCTCATTCAGCCGCTCCGCCATCGCCTCACAGCGCTCACCCTTGCGGCTGGCCAACATCACATGCGCACCCGCCCGCACGAGGGATTCACATATCATCGCCCCAATGCCGCTGCTGCCGCCCGTCACCAAAGCCACTTTGCCTTTAAGCCCGAATAAGTCGTCCAGATACGCCATGTGCTTCTCCCTGCATTGCTTTTGCCGAAAGTCTAGAACCGTGCGCGCGATTTGTATAGCACCACAAATCACAACGTGGACCCGCCACCTGATGTCTCGCTTCGCTCGACCCGCGCGGCGCGTCCACCCTTAGTCTACTTGGCAAGGTCACACCCGCGCCGCGTTGCAACCTCAGCGCCCGTGGCAACAAGCGCAACCGTCAAGTCGCGGCGCAAAAAGCAGCCTCTCCACAAGCGCAATGCTCGGCGCGCCGCGCGGGTCGAGCGCTGCGAGACACGGGCTTAGCTTCTACGACGCAAGACACATGGCATGAAGAGCTTACCGCCGCCACACTGTTGTCATGATTAAGATTGGAAAACTAGATTTTTGCTCATGATGTCCCAGCCTTGTAAAGTTTCTATCTGCAACTTATGGTATGCAATACCTGCCATAGCCTACGAGGTAAAAATGGTTAGCTTCGTTGCTGTTGTGATTGCCGGATCTTTGTTAAACCCGATCGTCATCATCATTGGGAGCGTCGCGGGGGTGCTTCTCGGCAGCATTATCAAAACTGTAAGAAATTGGTTTATTGCAGCGGTTTTCCTTTCAGGCATTCTGGCCGTATGTTTGGCCTATGCTTATGCGTCGAGCACCTCGCCTTTTGACTATCGCTTTGATCAATCCTTAAAATTCGATTCTAATTACAGCCCATGGGCTGATATTGATGGAACAATTTACCAAGATTTTGCTGATAGTTTTGTTGGCGCACACAATGCAGCCGAAGTACGGAAAATGAAACGCAGCATTGATCAAAGAGAAAGAGATTGTCGTGTCCTATTAGTAGGAACCGTGGCCGACGTAAATAGAGGCATTAACCCAATTTCAGGAAAACCTTTGATCTATGGAAAGCCTTGGTTTCAGCTATGCAACGCCCTTTCGTTTCGCGCGAGGGCAGCCGGTTTCTATATCATAATATTGCTGGCGGCATCTCTCACAGTCTATTACATTAATAGGAAAAAGACATGAACCTTCAGAGAAATACACTACAAAAACCTGTTTGACCCACATGGCGGGCTGAAGCCCGCCCAACAGGTTGGCGCGTAGGGTGCGTGGTCCTCCACGCACCGCCTAGCCCATCCCCAGCACATCAAGCATCGAATATTGCCCCGGCTTCTGGTGATGCCCCCACAGTGCCGCCTTCACCGCCCCGCGCGCAAACAGCATCCGGTCAGAGGCGATATGCTTTAGGGTCAACCGCTCGCCCGCACCCGCAAACACCACCTCGTGCTCACCCACCACATCGCCGCCGCGCAGAGCGGCAAATCCGATATGGCCACGTATGCGCTCACCAGTTATGCCCTCTCGGGCCGCATCCCGCACATCTGCCAGCGCCGCGCCGCGCCCTTCAGCGGCCGCTTCCCCCAGCATCAAGGCGGTGCCAGACGGCGCATCGACCTTGTGGCGATGATGCATTTCCACCACCTCAATATCAAAATCCTCGTCCAGTGCTGCCGAGACCTGCTTTACAAGTTGCGTGAGAATATTCACCCCAAGGCTAAAGTTCCCCGATTGAACTATAGGTGCATGCCGCGCTGCTGCGGCTAGAAAAGCCAAATCGCTTTCGCTCAGCCCTGTGGTGCCAATCACATGCGCTGCTCGCACTTGCGCAGCGATCTCGGCATTGGCCATGGTGGCCGCTGGCGTAGTGAAATCCAGCACCGCATGGGCGTGTTGCAGCGCGTCCAGCGGGTTATCCTGCACGATTACACCGCGCGGCTTGCCGCCCATTGCTTCACCCAAATCTTGCCCCACCCAAGCATGGCCTGCCCGCTCGGTTGCGCCAATCAGCACGGCCCCTTTAGCCTCGTCCACCGCTTGCAGCAGCATCTGCCCCATGCGGCCTGAAACCCCCATCACCGCAATTTTTGTCTGCTCACCCATGGTCTTGCTCCTATCATTTCCCCCAGCTTTACCCCGCCAAAAGCTTGACTTCAACACGCTTGCCCGCCATATCGCCCCCATGGCTAAAAAACAAAATGCGAGTCGTGGCCCTGGC
>JAJRRX010000268.1 GCA_024279075.1 Alphaproteobacteria bacterium
GTTTTACCTTGTGGCTGGCGAGGCCTCGGGAGATCGGCTCGGGGCTGCTTTGATGCGTGGCTTGCAGGCAGAAGCAAATGATAATATTGAGTTTTATGGCGTTGGTGGCCCCTTGATGCAGGCCGAAGGCTTAGAAAGCCTTTTTGATATGAACGAGCTTTCGATTTTTGGCTTGCTAGAAGTATTGCCCAAATATCTTCACCTGAAAAAGCGCTTGGAAGAGACCGCGCAAGATATGCTTGCCAAGAAGCCAGATGCTCTCATCACCATCGATAGCCCTGGCTTTTGCCTACGCTTAGCCGCTCGGGTGCGCAGCATATTTAAGGGCAAAATCATCCACTATGTGGCCCCTTCTGTTTGGGCATGGAAACCCGGGCGCGCCGTTAAAATGGCGCGGCATGTGGACCATGTTTTAGCGCTTTTACCGTTTGAGCCGCCATATTTGCAAGCGGCAGGAATGAGCTGTGATTTTGTCGGCCATCCGGTGGTGGCCGAGGCCCCGCCCGGTGCAAAAGCTGTTGCAAAGCTGCAACAAAACGGCCCGCTTATCACCTTACTTCCCGGCTCCCGCATTAGCGAAATAACCCGCCTTGCACCGATATTTTTTGAGGTTGCACGGCAGCTAGAGGGCTACCGTTTTGCTATTCCTGTTGCGGGGGCGCATTTGGTTGAACCCTTGGAGCGGATGCTTGCGGAGTCTGGTCTTAAGGCAGAGCTTATTCTGCCGGAAACTGGATTGAAAACTGCGGTATTTGCCGCTTCCGAGCTGGCTTTGGCCGCCTCTGGCACGGTTTCGATAGAATTGGCAGCGGTTGGCACACCAATGGTGATTGGCTATAAAACCAACTGGTTAACGGCCGCCATTATGCGCCGCGCCATGCTTGCGCCCTCATTCACGCTGGTCAATCTGTTAACCGAAAGTAAGGTCGTGCCTGAATTTGAGCCTCGCGATTGCACGGTCGAGAACTTATTGGAAGCCATGAGAGAGTTGCTGGACAACCCTGCCGCGCGGTCGGTGCAAATTGAGGCAGGGCAGCAGGCGATAAAAGCGCTTGGTAAAGGCGGAGAGGACCCAGGGTTGCGGGCTGCGCGCTCCGCCCTTTCCGTTATTCAGTAAAATCAATCACTTGCGCATTTGTCTTTTTGGCCAAAACCGCAGGATCTATCGCGAACACGTGGTTTGGTGTGCCCGCAGCAGCCCAGATAATAGGAAAATCTAGCAAGCGCGGGTCCATATATTTAGCGGTTTCATTGAGGTGGCCCAGCGGAGAAACCCCGCCAATGGCAAAGCCAGTATAAGCGCGGATGCTAGTAGCATCAGCTCGCTCAAGTGCATGGCCACAAGCTGCCTCGGCTTTGGTTTGCGAAACGCGATTACCACCAGCAGTTAGGAAAAGCACATGGCGCTCCGCCCCAGCCTCGCGAAAAAGAATGGATTTTACAATCTGGTCAACACCGCAACCGCGTGCATCCGCCGCCATTTGCGCAGTTGTGGTTTTCACATCTTCA
>JAJRRX010000269.1 GCA_024279075.1 Alphaproteobacteria bacterium
ATTATTACAGGGGATCGCAGCCGGATTGACGGCGAGGTGTTGCAAACTCTACGCGATTCCAACCTTGCGCATTTGCTTGCCATTTCGGGCCTGCATATGGGGCTGCTTACGGGGTTTGTTTTCTTGCTGGTCCGGTTTGGGTTGGCACTTTGGCCAAGGCTGGCGCTGCGGGTGCCCGCCAAAAAAATTGGCGCCTTGGCCGCGTTGGCTGCGGGTCTAGCCTATCTTTTTCTATCTGGCGGAAATGTGGCAACCCAACGCGCATTTATCATGGTTGCTGTGGTTCTAATGGCAGTATTGCTTGATAGGCCCGCCTTCTCCCTACGGGCGGTTGCACTTGCGGCCTTGCTTGTGCTGCTGATGCGGCCAGAATCGCTTACGGAAGCGGGGTTTCAGATGTCTTTTGCCGCGACAACGGCGCTGGTTGGCGTGTTTGAAATGCTGCGTAATGCCCCATTGTGGCACCGGTTGCGGGAACTGTTGCCAAAATGGTTGATGCCGGTGCTGACGCTTGTCATTACATCTGCTACTGCGGGCTTGGCGACGGCCCCGATTGCGGCCTATCATTTTAATCAGTTTTCCAATTTTGGCCTTATTGCCAACCTGTTATCGGTGCCCCTTATGGGCCTTGTTATCATGCCTACAGCTGTGCTTGCATTGTTCTTGAGCCTTTTTGGCTTTGGTGGAGGGGCGTTTTGGTTAATGGGGAAGGGGATCGAATGGGTTCTTTTTGTAGCGGCCTATTTTTCTGGGCTAGACAACAGCCTTTCCACGTTTCCTTCAGGGCCGCCAATGGTGTTGCCGCTCATCGGGCTATCAGGCTGCCTCGTTTTCCTCTTGATTGGCCGCGCTCGTATGATAGGGATTGTTGTTTTCCTAGTCTCGATCCTTATGTGGGGGCGCAGTGAACGGCCTCTAATACTCGTAAATCAAAATGCAGCTCTGATCGGGGTGATGGGTGCTGATGGGCGAGCGCTCAATAAAAAGGAAGCCTATAGCTTTACGGCGCGGGTATGGCTGGAAAATGATGGCGATAATGCATCACAACAAGCGGCATTTGAGCGCCCGTTTTTTGTATCGGAAAATCGAATAAACATTGGCTTTTTGCAAAATCAATGGCGGTTCGTTCTAGACCAAAATAACGATAAATCCGATGAAAACTGCAGTCAAAGCACTATCCTGATTGCGCCCAAATGGGAGGGCGCGCCAGACGGACCCTGCATTTTTATAGGCAAAACGGAAATAGCGACCCTCTCCGGTTTTTCGATCACGTTTGAAAATAACACTCCTGAGATCATGCCCTCCGCGCCAAATACACCTGCGCGCCCTTGGACAAACCTCGGAGCGCCCTATCAATAAGTGCGAATAAGCCCGACAAGCTTGCCCTGAATTTTCACCTGATCTTTGGTGAAAACGCGCGTTTCATATGCTGGATTGGCAGCAATCAGCTCAATAGCATTTTGAGTGCGGTTCAGGGTTTTCAAGGTCGCTTCTTGGTCTTCCACCAAGGCCACCACAATATCCCCATTATTGGCATCCGGTTGCTCATGAATTATCACAATATCGCCAGAGTTTATTCCGGCCTCAATCATCGAATCGCCTTTTACTTCAAGCGCATAGTGCTTGCCCGTGGTGTTGAGCATTGCTCCGGGCACCCCGATAGAACTACTTGCATGTTGAATGGCTTCAATCGGTGTCCCCGCCGCGATCTTACCCATCACCGGCAAATCAAAGGCATCAACCTTGATATCAACAGAACTACGCGAAGACCCTTCAACAATGGTTGGCTGAAAACCGCCCTCCATGCTGTCTGGCAGTTTAATAATCTCGATCGCTCGCGCCCGATGCGCCAAGCGCCGCAAAAATCCGCGCTCTTCCAGCGCCGTAATCAGCCGGTGAATGCCCGATTTAGAGCGCAAATTCAGCGCTTCCTTCATTTCGTCAAATGATGGCGACACACCTTCTGCCTGCACCCGTTTGTGAATAAACTTCAACAAATCCAACTGTTTTTTCGTAAGCATTTTGCCGCCTCCGCAGGGTTCAATCCTCTACGTTCTACAGATGTTCTTGCTTTGTGTCAACTAATATAAGATACAGCGCACTTTATCACCCGCCTTCGCTGCTTCAGCAAACGGGTCCCGTATAAGCAGCGCGTTTGACTGCGCCATGACAGTAATCAGCGCGCTATCTTGCCGCCCCGCCGGCGTGCAGCGCCCGCTTTCCACCTCTGCTCGCATATAATGCGCCCGCGGCCCGTTCTCGGGCAAATCCTCGGTCAACTCAAATACCTGCTCGGGCAGTGCCGACGCGTCCAGCCCCAGCATTTTATCTACCGCAGGGCACAAAAACACATGGGTGCACACCATGGATGACACAGGATTCCCCGGCAGCCCAAACATAGGCACCCCCGAAATATGCCCCGCAATCAAAGGCTTGCCCGGCCGCATGGCGATTTTGTAAAAGTCGAGCGAAATGCCCAATTCCGCTGCCATCGGCCCGATCAGGTCATAATCCCCCACCGAGGCCCCGCCCAGCGTCACCACCATATCCGCGCCAGAGGCCAGCGCGAACGCCGCGCGCAGGGCAGGGCGATTATCCCGTGCAATCGGCAAAAGCCGCACCTCGGCCCCCTGCGCCTCAAGCTGGGCCTTCAGGGCGAAATTATTGGAGGTTATAATCTGGGTCGGTCCCGGGTTTTCGCCGGGCATCACCAGTTCGTCGCCGGTAGGAATGACGGCAATGACCGGCTTTTTGGCCACGGGCACCTCGGGGATGTTCATCGCCGCCAGCAAGGCAATATCCGCAGCCGTTAGCCTGCGCGGCGCGCTCAACGTATCACCAACCCTAAAATCCGCCCCCACAGGCCGCAGGTTCAGCGCATCGCCGGGGGCATCATTGAGGGTCACCGTGTCGCCCTCGCGGCTGACGTTCTCCTGAATGACCACACGGTCCGCCCCGTCAGGCACCGCCCCGCCAGTAAATATCCGCACGGCCTCGCCAACGCCAACCGTGCCCGCAAACTGCCCACCCGCGGGAGACTCGCCAATAAGCTTAAGCCGCGCATGGGGGTGCAAATCCGCCGCCCTTATTGCATAGCCATCCATCGCCGACGCTCTGAATGGCGGCTGGTTGCGGGTGGCGGAAACGGGCTTTGCCAGCACCCGCCCAGCGGCCTCGGCCAATGGCACGGTTTCGCTGGGCATAGTCGGGCAAAGGGCCAGCACGCGGTTGAGGGCGTCAGAAACAGGGGTTAGAGCCATGTTAGTC
>JAJRRX010000270.1 GCA_024279075.1 Alphaproteobacteria bacterium
GGGATGCTCTCGATCACATAAACCGTGCGGCCATTTTGGCGGCGGGTTTCCAGCAAGGTATGGCTATAGTCATTCACCAGTTGCTCGGTTTTGGTCAGGTCATTATAGCTAAAATCAGACCCCATCCAACTTTGGCTCATCGCGCTGGCGGGCAGTTGGATAACTTGGTTAAGCTTGGGGTTAAACACATAAGTCCGCCGCCCGCTTTGCAGGGTGGCATTGCCCGCATCCCGCGCGGGGGCAATGAAGCGCACCAGCGCCTTATCGCCTCCTTCCGTCCAGTTTTCCATGGTCAGAGAGCGGGTGCCCGAGGCATTGCGAATGGTCATTTCTGCAATCGCATGCGAGCTGGTGGCGCGCCAATTATCAAACGCCGCGCGCAGAATGGCAGCTGGATCTTGGGCCAGAGCGATACTGGGAAAAACCACGGCGGCGGCGCTGAGCGCCAACAGGTGGCGGCGGGTAAAAACAGGCATTTCAGGCTCCTACTTGCGTCATAAGGCGAGGGTCGCTAGAATGTTGTGGACCACTCGGTCCATTCATACTTAACCACGCCCAAAGGCCCTGTCAACCCCATGCCCCACCCCTCCCTCAAGATGAAACCCGAGCGCCGCGAGAAGCTGTTTGCCGCCGCCACACACGCGTTTACCGAGCTAGGGTTTGAGCAGGCCTCGCTAAATCAGATCATTGCCGAAATCGGCATGAGCAAAAGCAGCTTTTACCACTATTTCGCCAATAAAACCGAGCTTTTCGAGCAAATTTTCCAGCAGGCCTTGGCCCCGCTAGCACAAATCGCTGAGGCTTTTCAGCCGGAAATGCTCACCAAAGAAACCTTTTGGCCGCTCATTTTGGCCACCTCTCAGGGCAGCAGTGATCTGTTTGTAAACCAGCCCGAAATCTTCAATGTCGGGCGGATGTTTCACCGCAATCTCAACGAGCCAAACGGCATTTGCAAAGCGATGATGGCGGCGCCGCTGGCGTTGGTGACCCGCATTTTAGAGCACGGCAAAGTGATTGGCACCATCCGCGATGATCTGCCAACCTCGCTGCTGATCGAGGCGGTTATGGGCCTTGGCATGGCGATAGACCGCTGGGCGATCGAGCATATTGAAAGCTATAGCAAGGGTGAGTTTGAGGCCTTTAATGAACAGATGGTTGGCATGTTTATCAAGCTGCTGGCACCGGAGAGCTAAATGGGATTTTACGATACAAAAATACTGCCATTCCTGATTGATAAGGCCTGCGGCACTGGCCCGATTCAGGCCCAACGGGCGCTAGTGGTGCCGCAAGCCCGCGGTGAAGTGCTGGAAATCGGCATCGGCTCTGGCTTGAACCTGCCGTTTTATGACGGAGCAAAGGTGAGCAAGGTTTGGGGGCTAGAGCCAAGTGCGGAAATGCGCGCCAGAGCCGCCAAGGTGGCCGCAAAGGCCGCCGTGCCGGTTAGCTTCCTTGACCTGCCCGGCGAGGAAATCCCGCTTGACGATCAGTCTGTTGATACCGTGCTTGTCACCTATACCCTTTGCACCATCCCTGAAGTGGCGGCAGCACTTTGGCAAATGCGCCGCGTGCTCAAGCCCGATGGCAAGCTGATTTTCAGCGAGCATGGCCAAGCGCCCGATGCCTCGGTGCGCCGCTGGCAGGATAGGCTGGACCCGATCTGGGGCAAGGTCTCTGGCGGCTGCCACCTGAACCGGCCAATAGATGCGCTGGTTAAGCAAGCCGGTTTTGAGATCGAAACCCTGGATACCGGCTATATCGCTCGCCCCAAATTTGCTGGCTTTAATTATTGGGGCACCGCCAAAATAGGCAGCTAACCGCTGTAGGGAGTTGAAACCCGCCGCTGCCTATGGCACTCAAACCTATGGTGAAAACACCCGCGATAATGCTGCAAGGCACCGGCTCCAATGTCGGCAAATCCCTGTTGGTGGCAGGGATCTGCCGCGCGCTAAAGCAGCGCGGGCTAAAGGTGCGGCCCTTTAAGCCGCAAAATATGTCTAACAATGCGGCCGTGGCTACGGGCGGTGAAATTGGCCGCGCGCAGGCCTTGCAGGCGCTGGCCTGCGGCGTGGCACCAAGCGTGGATATGAACCCTGTTCTGCTCAAACCGGAATCAGAAACCGGCGCGCAGGTGGTGGTGCAGGGGCAGCGGGTAACCACGGTAAAAGCGCGAGAATACAGCGCGCTAAAAGCCAACCTGATGCCCAAAGTTTTGGA
>JAJRRX010000271.1 GCA_024279075.1 Alphaproteobacteria bacterium
TCCTTAAAAGAATTTAACAGCGACAAAGCCGCCGACCAGCAGCGCCAAGGCCACGGTGAACACCAGCCCAAGGCGCTTTTCTATAAAGGTTCTAATCGGAACGCCGAATTTCCACAACAGGGCGGCGATGATAAAAAACCGTGCGGCGCGGGCCAGCACCGAACTCAGCACAAACACGCCGAAATCCAGCCCTGTGGAGCCGGAGAGGATAGTGATAACCTTAAACGGAAACGGGGTGACGCCAGCTATGAGGACAGCCCACGCGCCGTAGTCGTTATAGGTTTCCTTGAATTGGTCAAATTGCGCGGCTTTGCCGTAAAAATCAAGCAGGGGCTGGCCGATACTGTCAAACAGCACTGCGCCGATGTAATAGCCAAACATGCCGCCAAGCACCGAGAAAACCGTGGCGACGAAGGCGATGAGGAAGGCGCGGCGGGGCAGGGCGATGATCATCGGGATCAACAACACATCGGGCGGGATGGGAAAGACCGAGCTTTCAATAAAGGCGATGATCGCCAGTGCATAAAGCGCATAGCGGGATTCGCCGAGGCGCATGGTCCAGTTATATAGGCCGCGTATCATGCAAGGCTCCTGAAGTTATGGCTGCTCTGCACCATGTTCGTGGCGCAACGGTGGTTTTTCAAGCTTGGTTTATAGTATCCACACAGGGGTTTGAACCCCCGTCTTCAGGCTGTGCGACAGGAGATGCAGTCCGATGCTGCGGGGGGAAGACTACAGAGGCCGTTATTGTGGCTGAAATAGGTGCTTGCGTCGGTTTTGCGCCCTTCAAATTTGCGGCATAGGCCATGGCGCGCGGCCTAATAGCGGCTCTATGTCGCGTCTTTCTTGAGTTCAAATTCTGCAAGTTCAGCGAGGTATCCTAGGCTCGACAGTTCGGAAATGAGAGCAGAAATACTGGCTTGGTCACATTCTGGCTGTTCTGCAATCCAGTATATGGCGGCAAAATCTACACGTGAGTATGGCTCGGCGCCAAGGATAACGTCATGCCACAAATCAACATCGCGGGTTGGCATGTCTTGCAAAAAGCCCACAAGATCTTCATCATCATGGTATCGAGAAATTTTGCCCTCCTCTTCCCAAGCGGCGAGTGCGGCCAAGTGCAATTTACGCTCGGCGTTATACGTTTCCTGAACCTCTCGGGCCGTTTGCACCTGATACCTAAGATCATGTGCGGCGGCTTTATCTGTGAATAATGTGAAATACCTCAGCGCTTCGTTGTCTTCACCACACATCACCCGATAGAGCGCAAAAAGGATCGCTGTCTGCGCGGGTTCCTCTGAGTGTCTTGGCAAATCCTGGTCTCTAATGTGGGCTAGAAGGGAGGCCGCAACCGCCACATCTTGAGGCGGGGCTTCAGGGCGCTGGGTGCTCCGCCCAAATGGGCCGAAAATCCTGTCGACCTCATGTTGCATGTGGGGTTGGGGCGGTAAGAGGTTTTGCGCGATAAGCTCTGCGGCTGGTTTGCTGAGCTGATATTTTGAAGGCTTGACCTTCGCATGGAGCGCGCGTTTTTGTGAAAAAAAACCGAGCGGCGGTAAACCCCAATATACTTATCGTGATTTTTGCAATGCCACCAAATTTCTGTAAGTCATTGCTAGCCGCCGTAATAACATCAAAGCCACCCCAAACCGCCAGAAATACGGAGAACAACTTCACCAGCTTTACAATTTTCATAGGGCGTCCTTGCGTCTCAAAATGCTTTATGGCCGTATAGCATGACATTAGCGCAATCTAAAGCCTGTGGTTGTATGGCTGCGCAATCCTCTAGGGCCAAACCAGTTTTTGGGTCGGAAGCCCTAGATGGGCCATTACCATGGGGGCGTTCTGCCTATCAAAAGCTGGAAGGTTGAGAATTTTTGCTCATTCACAAAAGGAATTCGGTTATAGTGATTGACCTTTTTTCAGCGGGTCGCTAAACGGGGCCTGCGTGTGCCCGAGTGGCGGAATTGGTAGACGCAGGGGATTCAAAATCCCCCGCCGCAAGGTGTGCCGGTTCGAGTCCGGCCTCGGGTACCAGATCTATTTATTCGCGTTTTGGCCAGTCGTATTTAAACGGCTGATCAAGCGCGTATTCTAGCATTTCTAGGTGGTCTTGGCCATAAAACATATCGCCGTTAGCGATATAGGTAGGGGAGCCGAACGCGGATGCGGCTATGGAATCTGTGGTGTTTTGCTGGTAAATCTCCAATGTCTCGTCGCTCCTGGCGGCTTCCAAAATCTCTTCA
>JAJRRX010000272.1 GCA_024279075.1 Alphaproteobacteria bacterium
AATGCTTTAAACCGCAGCTTTTAGCGCGTCGATCAGGTCGGTTTTCTCCCATGAGAACCCACCATCAGCCTCAGGCGCGCGGCCAAAGTGGCCGTAAGCCGAGGTGCGTTGGTAAATCGGCTTATTCAGCCCCAGATGCTCCCGAATGCCGCGCGGCGTCAGGTCCATTGCTTGCGCAATCGCCTTCTCAACGGCCTCTTCGGAAACCTCGCCGGTGCCGTGCAAATCAGCGTAAATTGACAGCGGTTTGGACACGCCAATCGCGTAAGAAATCTGCAAGGTGCAGCGCGTGGCCATGCCGGCGGCCACAATGTTTTTCGCCAAATAACGCGCGGCGTAAGCCGCTGAACGGTCTACCTTGGTTGGGTCTTTACCTGAAAACGCACCGCCACCATGCGGGGCCGCGCCGCCATATGTATCCACGATAATCTTGCGCCCTGTCAGGCCCGCATCACCATCCGGCCCGCCGATCACAAACTTGCCGGTCGGGTTTACGTGCCATTCGGTGTCTGGCGTGATCCAGCCCTGCGGGATAACTTCAAGGATATATGGCTCTACAATCGCGCGGATGTCCGCCGAGCTTTGCTCTTCAGAGGCATGCTGGGTCGACAAAACAACGGAGGCAATACCCACCGGCTTGCCGCCTTCATAACGCACTGAAAGTTGCGATTTGGCGTCGGGGCCAAGCAGCGGTTCGGTGCCATCTTTGCGCACTTCGGCGAGGCGGCGCAGCATGGCGTGGGCATAATGCACGGGGGCGGGCATAAGCTCTGGCGTCTCGACGGTGGCATAGCCAAACATAATGCCTTGGTCGCCCGCGCCCTCGTCTTTATCGCCAGCAGCATCCACACCTTGCGCAATATCGGCCGACTGCGCGTGCAGGTAGGAATTCACCTTCAGGTTGGCCCAGTGAAAGCCCTCTTGCTCATAGCCGATGTCGCGCACACATTCCCGCGCAATTTCCTCAACCCGTGCGATCACATTGCCGGGGCCGCGGACTTCGCCGCCAATAACCACGCGGTCGGTGGTGGCGAAGGTTTCGCAAGCCACGCGGGCATATGGGTCTTCTGTCAGGAACGCATCCAAAATAGCGTCAGAGATGCGGTCACACACCTTATCGGGGTGGCCCTCGGATACGGATTCAGAGGTAAACAGGTAGTTTTCGCGACTCATAAGGCTCTCCGACAATGGCAAATTTTCGCCTTTATGGGCGGAAACGGGTTGGTTTTCAATAGCAGAATCACGGGCGTCGATGGAAGGCTATGCCACCGATCAACATTAAAAGAATGAGCCCGATCACTGGCCACTGCCCTGTGCGGGCCAATAGGGTTGGTGGCAGCGGTTTGGCCAGCGGGGCATCAATAAATCCATCTATCCCTAGTGGTAGGCTGGCGGTGATGCGGCCCAACGGGTCGATCATCGCAGAAATGCCGGTATTGGCGGCGCGGGCCAGCGGCAAGCCTTGCTCAATAGCGCGCACGCGGTTTTGCGCGAGGTGCTGATAGGGGCCAGAGCGCTCACCAAACCAGGCGTCATTGGTGATTTGCACCAACCATTCAGGGCGTGGGCCAGCTACCCCTTGCGGGAAAATCGCCTCATAGCAGATCAGCGGTAAAAACGGCGGCACGCCCTCACCTTCAAGGATTTTGGGGCCGCTACCAAAGGTATTACTGGGCCCCATTTGCTCGGCCAGCCCCATGAGGCCAAGCTGTTTGGCCAGCCCTTGCAGGGGCATGTATTCGCCAAAAGGCACGAGGTGGTATTTATCATACACGTCCTCAATACTGCTATCTTTGTTAAGTAAAAATAACGAGTTATAGAAACCATCTGCATCCCGCCGCCGCGCGCCGAGAATCACCGGCGCTTGGGCGGCGGTGGTGATTTGGGTGCGAATAAAAGGCTGCTCATCGGGCAAATAAGCAATCGCCGCTTCGGGCCAGATTACGATATCGGGCCGGCCAATGCTGGCGCTCAGCGTAAGTTGGCGCTGGTAAAAAAGCGGGATGTAGTCAGGGTCCCATTTCTGGGTTTGGATGGCGTTGGGCTGAATGAGCCGCACGGTTAGGCCGGTATCCTCCACCACCGTTTGCAAGCGGTAAAAACCGTAGCCCGTGAGGCTGGCCATGATCAGCACCGCAAGCAGCGCGCCACGTTTGCTCAGCAGCAGCCCGCCCGCCAGCACAATCAGGAAGCCAAGCCCATGCACGCCGATAAGGCTGGCGGCCTGAATGATCGGCGTTTCAACCCAGTTATAGGCCATAAGCGCCC
>JAJRRX010000273.1 GCA_024279075.1 Alphaproteobacteria bacterium
AGCTCACGGGCGCGCGCCTCCTTTACCGGGTCCGCCAGCATTTCGCTGGGTTCAACAGCAAAGGATAGGCTTGGCATCAGCAAGATGAAAATCAGAGATATCAGCTTCATAATGCCACCTTAAGGTGTTTTTTATTTGCGCCTTGCGGCGCGCCAATGCGGAAGCGCCGGTCTGATAACGAGATAAATCCACCCAGCGCCATAAACAATGGCCCGATCCAGATAAACAGCACCAACGGGTGCCAATATACCCGTACCACCCACTTGCCACGCGGCGCCTCCTCGCCAATGGCAATGTAGATATTGCCAAAGAGGCGCGGGGAAATTCCGGCCTCGGTGGTGACCCGTTGGCTCACCGGATAAAAGCGCCGCTCCGAACTCATGGTCGCGATGATCTCGCCATCTTTGCGCACCGTAAACAGGCCACGCTCGGCGCGGTAATTGGCGCCAACTTGCAAAGAAATATCGTCCAGTGTTACGGATAACCCTGCTATTTCAATGCTATCTCCTTTGGGCATCGCCAGAATTCGCTCTTGCTCCCACGCACTGACCGAGGCAACGCCAGCGACCAACATGCCAACGCCGATATGGGCAAACACCATGCCCGTGATGGCACGGGGTGTGGAGCGCAGCAACTGCCAAGAGCGCGCGCCAGACACTTTGAACAGGCGCATACGGGTGGCAAATATCATGAGGGAGCCAAAGATGAGCCATGCTGCAATGCCAAGGCCAAAGGCTGGCATAATTGCGGACTTCCCGAAAAGCGCCGCAATGATTAGCGCCACAATCACTGCCAAAACAGCAGGGATGCGCACACGAATCAATGCTTCCTTTAGGTTGTCTCGCTTCCAGCGCAGCACGGGGCCGATAACCACAACTAGTGAGAGTAAAACCGTGAGCGGCCCGAAGGTTTGGTTAAAGTAAGGGGCGCCCACCGAGATTTTTTCACCGTTGAGCAGCTCTATGATCAGGGGGTAAAACGTGCCCAAAAACACGGTGCCCGCAATGGTGACAAGCAGGATATTATTCAGCACCAAGCCGCCTTCGCGGCTCACCAAACCGAAAACCGCACGGGTGTTAAAGCGCCCCGAGCGTAGGGCAAATAGGGTAAGCCCTCCGCCGATGACAATGGCGAGCATGATCAACACACCAATGCCGCGCCCGGGGGCTGTGGCAAAAGCATGAACCGATGTCAGCACGCCGGAGCGCACCAAAAAGGTGCCAATTAGGCTAAGCGAAAAAGTGAGGATGGCGAGCAGGATTGTCCACACCACCAAGGCCTGCCTTTTTTCAACCACAAGGGCAGAGTGCAGCAAGGCAGTGCCGACGATCCACGGCATGAGGGATGCGTTTTCAACGGGATCCCAAAACCACCAGCCACCCCAGCCAAGCTCATAATAAGCCCAATAGCTGCCAAGGGCGATGCCGATGGTTAAAAAGCACCAAGCGGCAAGCACCCAAGGGCGAACGAAGCGCGCCCAAGCGGCATCTACCCGCCCTTCCATCAGCGCCGCGATGGCAAATGCAAAGGTGATCGAGAAGCCAACATAGCCTAAATAGAGGAAGGGGGGGTGAATGGCGAGGCCGATATCTTGCAACAAAGGGTTGAGTTCTTGCCCATCAAGGGCTGCGGGGTTTAGACGCGCAAACGGGTTGGTTGTGAAGATCATCAGCGCCAGAAAACCTGCAGAAATCGCGGCCTGAATCGCCAAAACTCGAGCCTTAAGGGTGGCTGGCAGGTTTTTGCCTGTCAGCGCCACGCCAGCGCCAAAAATGGTGAGGATAAACACCCATAGAAGTAGCGAACCTTCGTGATTACCCCAAACGGCGGTGTAGCGATACAGGAGTGGCATTTGCGAATTTGAATTGAGCGTCACTACCAGCAGCGAAAAATCGGAAATCACGAAGGCATAGGTGAGGCAGCCAAAGGCCAGCGCCACCAAAAGCACCTGCGCAATGGCGGTCTGGTTAGCAAAGGTCATCATGTTAAAATCGCGCCGATATGCCCCGATGAGCGGCACTATTGTTTGCGCAATAGCAACCACCAGCGCAAGTATAAGGGCAAATAATCCGATTTCGGCTTCCATAGCGTATTCCATTCAGTTTTTGGCCAGATTGCAGGCCATTTTGTAAGGTTATTTGGCCAAAAACATGAAAACTGATGGGATATTTTTTACGCGCGTTATGTGCCATGAACACTATATAATTTTGCGTGCAGGGAGTAAATGTAATATACTAAACTAGGCTATACTTTGCCGATGGGTTTTACCGCCTGATTTCCTACGGTTTCCAAAGAGGTATTATTAGAGTAAAGTATTGTTATTAAATGGTTATACCTGTTTTCCTTCCTATTCTATCATGGATGCCATTTTGACCAATATAAGCCCCCCCGCCGAGGCCCAAATACAACCTGTAAAACCGGCCAAAACCCGTAGCACCGGCGCGCGGGAAATGCCGGTTTTGTCGCTCATTGTCGCCAGTATTTTGCTTTATGGCTGGTTCAACCGAAATGAGGGCCATTTGGCCGCCGAAGACGGAATCGGATACTATCTGGGAATCATCGGTAGCGTAATGATGCTCACCCTTTTGCTCTACCCATTACGCAAACGCGTGCGGGCACTTCGTATTATCGGTAATGTGCGGGGGTGGTTTCGGCTACACATGATTTTGGGGGTGGTTGGCCCGATGCTGGTTATCCTTCATTCCAACTTTTCACTTGGGTCGCTCAATAGCACCATCGCTTTCTTTGCCATGCTCACGGTGGCTGGTAGTGGCTATATTGGCCGATTTTTATATGCGCATATCCATCGTGGGCTTTACGGAAAGAAGCTGAACACCCAAGAAATGAAAACCGAAATCGCAGCGCTTCATGAGGAGTTGGCACTTAGCGAAGATACGCGTGACGCGATTAACCAAATGTTGTCGGATTATGAAAAACGCCTCATTGGAAAAACGCTTTTGTCTTCGCTGTCTCATATTATCTCCGGGCCAATCACACGAAGGACATTGCGGCACCGCGCCCTCGGCGACCTCCGGAATTCTGCAAAACATTTGTCGTCCCACGGGCAGCACCGTGTGATAACGCGGTTTAAAAAAACCCTTGCCCTATACCTTTCCAGCACCGCGCGCGCCGAAGCGTTTACCTTTTACGAGCGCATGTTTGCGCTCTGGCATCTGCTGCATTTGCCGCTGTTTTTCATATTGGTTTTGGCGGCGTTGGCGCATGTTCTTGCAGTACACCTTTACTGATATGGCTCGTTTTATCCGCCTTCTCGCCCCGCTTTTGGCTTTGCTTTTTCTGAGCCTGCCCGCCCATTCCCAAAGCATTTTTGAGCGCCTTGTTATGCCCGGAGATCTGATCTCTGGCCATACCGAATTTCAAAGTGATTGCAGTAATTGCCATGAGAGCTTTTCCCAAGGCGCACAAGAGCAGCTTTGCCTTGATTGCCATAAAGAGGTGGCCAAAGATGTGGAGGCGGAAACCGGATTTCACGGGATTTCGCCCCTTGCGGGCGCAAACGGATGTAGCCAATGCCACACAGATCACATCGGGGTGGAGGCTGATATTATTCCGCTTGATGAAGAGGTGTTTGACCAT
>JAJRRX010000274.1 GCA_024279075.1 Alphaproteobacteria bacterium
AATCCCACACCAAAATCGGGTAATCTCCGACCTCGATATCAGTGGCGCGGGTCAAAATGGAAGCGGTGCTGTTGGTTTCACATTTTAGCGCCTGCTTGCCCCAGGCTTCCCCATAAGAAAGCTGCATCGGCTGGACCATCCAAAATTGCCGATGCACCCAGCCAAGGTTAGGGTCTTCATAATTGCCAATACTTTGCCACGGGAGCACTGTAATGCTGCTCGCGCCCTCCTCGGCCACAATCGGGTTGCTTTCAGCGGGTGGGTTAAAATAGCTATAGCCCCCCCAGCCCACCACACCAAGCCCTGCAAAAATAGCGGAAAGTCTCACCCATGAGTGCATTAGATATTCCTCTGGTATTGGCTAAAATTCACGGCCATATTCTTTTGTGTTGATCGGTTTGCTGGAAAGATCATAGGTGGCATCGCGCAAAAAATCCATCAAAGCGCGCGGGTCTTTGTTAAAAGCGTCCAGCGCGTCGCGGTTTAGGGGCTGGCCAACCGCGATTTTTACCGGCTTATTGATCCGGCGTTTGAACTCGTTCACCAGCAGGGCTGTGCGCAATGTGCGGCTCATCCGGCCCGCCATATGAAAGCGCCGAGAGTTGAAGCCCTCAAAGAAAATAGGCACCACAGTTGCCTTGGAACGCGAGATCATTTTGGAGCTAAACGTGCCCCATTCAGGGTCCATCGGGCGAGAGAACATACGCTGCGGCGAGGAAACCGAGCCGCCGGGCAACACCGCAACAGCACCGCCTCCAATTAAATAATTCAGCGCTTCTTTGCGCGTCTTCAGGTTCATCGCCATGGCTTCCTTTGTGCCATCAAAGCTGATCGGCAATATGGAATCGCTTATTTCGTCAGCCTTGGAAAACACTTTATGCGCCATAATTCTGAAATCTGAGCGGGCGGTGCTCATGATTTTCCCCATCATCAGCCCGTCCAGAATCCCGTAAGGGTGGTTTGAAATAACCACCACCGGCCCCTCTGCGGGGATGTTACTCAACGAGCCTGAAATCACTTCAAGCGAAAGCCCGTAGCGGCGGGCGACCACATCCCAAAAGGTGTTATTTTCATCAATATCTTTATCATACCCCCGCGCGCGGTGGATCAACCGTAAACGCCCCGTGGTATTTTCAATCGAGCGAATAAGCACACGCCCCTTGCGGGATTTGGCGGTGATCGCATAACTGATTTCACGGGTCGCAGAAAAGCGGGAAGCCATTGATGAACCTCAAACAGGGAGTCTGCGCTATATGTAGGATAGTTTCTCGCTAGTTTCCAGAGGAATACGGCTGAAACAGCAACTCAATATCGCCTGCAGCGCGGCCTTCATGGTCTAAAACCTTTGGGTCTGCCCCGTTTTTAAGCAAAATGAGGGCAATGGCCGCCTGCGCATCTAGTTTGGTTGCACGGTGGAGCGGCGTTTGCCCGGCCTCATCCGCCGCATTGGGGTTTGCGCCCCGTGAAAGCAGGAGCGTTACAAGGTCCGCACGGCCAGCGCTCACCGCAAAATGCAGGGGCGTGCTTTGCGTGATATCACCCAAGGTTAGGTCCGAGCCAACAGAAAGCAGCACGCGGATGATGGCGATGTCAACCTCTGGCCGAATTGCCCGCATTAACGGCGTTTCGCTATTATCGCTTGGGGCGTTTATATCCACATAAGGCACGCAAGCTTCGACCCTTTCTAACGTAACGCTATTCCAAAATTCACCCCCCTGCCAAGCCTGGCAAAACGCCGGCTCAATCGGCGGCGGGGTTACAGCAAGGCGAAGCGTTTCCAGCGCTGTTGTGCCTTGCATCACCCCCTTCACCATCGCCTCACCATAAGGGTAAAGCCCGCCGCTATTGGGCATGGCAGCGTTTGCCCCTAATGCCAGCATCCCCTCAACCATCGCCGCATTTTCGCCCTGCACCGCCATGTGAAGCGGTGTAAAGCGATCCTCCTCCATATCATTGATATTGCCACCCAGCGCCACCAAGGCTTTGATAACCGGAAGATTATCGCGCTGCGACGCCGCATAATGCATGGCCGTATTCATATATTCATCAACCGCAAAAACATCGGCCCCCGCCACAACCAGCAGCCGGATAATATCCGGATCAGCCCGCCGCCCCGCCGCATGAGCCAGTGCTGCCGCGCCAAAATAATCGCGGGTGTTAACCTCTGCGCCTGCCTCAATCAGCAGGGTCAGAACCCCGGCCCCCGCATTGCTAAAAATCGCTTCCATCAGCGGCGTATACCCATCCATTTGTTGGTGGTTCACATCAGCCCCAAGGGCCAATAGCGCCGCTAGTATTTCGGGCTGGTTTTTTGACATTAGCGCCATTTGCAACAGGCCATAACCGCGCTGGTCAGTGGCGTTAATATCGGCTCCTGCTAGCAAAAGCATATGCAAAATGGCCGGGTTGCCATTGTGCCGCGCCGCATACATGATAGGCACTTCTGGCGCATGACTGTTGGTATCAAACGCAGGCGAGGCATTGGCCCCGGCTACCAGCAAGCGGCGCAAGGTTTCAGGGTCCACCGCGTATCCGGCAGCTAGATCCAGTGCTGAAACATCCTCCTCTGAGCGAATATCCACAACAGCCCCAAACGCGAGCAGAGCCGAAATCATCTCAGGGTCCGCGTTGGACTCTGCCGCATAATGCAGCGGCGTGTAGCCACGATCATCCATACGATTCACCGCGTCAGGGTCGCGCAAAACCAGTGCAGTCATCGCTGAAATTAAGCCATAGCCCGCCGCCAAATGCAGCGGCGATGCGCCATTTTCATCTCGCTCCTCCACCCGCCTATTCAGGCAGCCCGTCACTTCCTCCGCGCCCGCGCGCGCCCAAAAATCAGGCGAGAGCCACGCCTCGCACCCTTGGGCGTTCGTCAGGGTGGGGGTTAAACTAGCCGCCATAATTGCGGTTGTAATCCATTTCAATATACTATTCCTTTATTAAAAAAGTAACCTAACACACGCATCAGGAAGCTCAAATGCCTCGAAATATACTTTTCATAATGTATGATCAGCTCCGGCATGATTACCTAAGCTGCGCTGGCCACAAAACCCTGCACACCCCCCATATGGACCGCCTCGCCGCCATGGGCACCCGCTTCACCAACGCCTATGTGCAATCCCCTGTTTGCGGTGCCTCCCGCATGAGCTTTTACACAGGCCGCTATGTCAGCTCCCACGGCGCGGCGTGGAACGGCTTTCCGCTAAAAGTCGGCGAGGAAACCATGGGTGACCACCTGCGGGAATTGGGCGTGAATAGTTGGCTCATTGGCAAAACCCATATGCGGGTGGACCATAAGGGCATGGAAAGGCTGGGTATTTCACGGGATGGCCTCATCGGTACCCGCGTCGCCCAATGCGGATTTGATGTATGGGAGCGCGAGGATGGGCTAAACGCCGAAGGCCCCGATGGCCGCTATGACCCCGAGCCGTCGCCCTATAACGACTATCTTAAGGCCAAGGGCTACAAAGGCGAAAACCCGTGGCATGACCACGCCAATTCCGCCGAGATCAACGGCGACATCGCCTCGGGCTGGCTGATGCAGCACGCCGACCAGCCCGCCAATATCGCCGAGGAAGACAGCGAAACCCCGTGGCTCACCTCCCGCGCTATCGACTTCCTCAAGAGCGACGAAGCCAAGCTGCCGTGGATGGCGCATGTCAGCTTCATCAAGCCCCACTGGCCCTATATCGTGCCCGCACCCTACCACAATATGTATGGCCATAACGCCATCCAACCCGCCAATCGCGCAGAGGCTGAACTGGCTGATATGCACCCCGTTTATGCCGCTTTCCATAACAGCCCCGTCGGGCAGGCATTTTCCCGTGACGAGGTCCGCGAGAAAGTCATCCCCGCCTATATGGGCCTGATCAAGCAATGCGACGACCAGCTTGGGCGGCTACTCGATCACCTTGAAGCCACGGGCCGCATGGAAGACACCATGCTCGTGCTTACATCTGATCACGGCGATTACCTCGGTGATCATTGGCTCGGCGAAAAGGACCTCTTCCACGCGCCTTCCGTCAAAGTGCCGCTGATCATCGTGCATCCCGAAGGCAAGATGGGGCAAGTGGTCGATGCGCTGGTGGAAAGTATCGACCTCGCCCCCACCTTTGTTGAAGCCATGGGCGGCGAAGCCCCCAACCATATCCTGGAGGGCCGCTCTCTGCTGCCGTGGCTGCACGGCGAAACGCCCAAATGGCGCGACCACGTGATCAGCGAATACGACTATTCCGCCACCGGCATCCGTGAAAAGCTTGGCGTTTCCGTCCAAAATGCCCGCCTCTTCATGGTCGCTGACCAGCGCTACACTTTCATGCATGCGGAGGGCGGCTTCCGCCCCATGTTGTTTGACCGCGAGTCAGACCCAAACGAGCTAAACGACCTCGGCACCAGCCACCCCAAGGTCATCGCCCAAATGTATGATCGCCTGCACAG
The DNA here is from genome assembly GCA_024279075.1 of Alphaproteobacteria bacterium. Lineage (GTDB taxonomy): Bacteria > Pseudomonadota > Alphaproteobacteria > Rhodobacterales > Rhodobacteraceae > UBA3077. Next base: position 4,441 of record JAJRRX010000274.1, read on the forward strand.
ATGGTCCCGCCGCCCAAGCCAACGCACCACCCGCTCGGAAGCCGAGATTCTCGCGAAAGGTGGCAATACCGGCGTAATCATCGGAGCTTACAGCCCAACCGACGTAACGCCCGAGGATATGGAAAAATATCGCGGCAAGCCCCTCAAACCCTAGGTTTGAGCGCGCCGCGTGAGGGGGGCAAACAGGGGCAAAGCCCCGCCTTTGCTTCCCGAACGCGGCGCGAGGCCAGCGCTGACCGGCAGCGCCGAGCTTGCTTTTTCTCCAAGGGGGGCTACATGAGCAATTTGTATGCAAAAATGCGCCTATAATCGCCCCCCGTCGAAAAAGCACATTTTCAGCCAAGCTGAAAATGCCTGCCGCTGGCCGTGGCCTCGCTATGCTCGGTGGTCTCTGGCGCACACCTACCAGCTGGAGCGGCTGATATAGCTATCAATCCGTGGCCCTGTGCCAACCGAAATCAGCCCACCCAGCACGATCATCGCCAAAAACCCGACCAGCGCCCCCACCGCCAGTTTCTTCTTTGAAAATGGCCGCTGGCCGTAAACCTTGCCCGTTTGGCCGTTCACCGACATCCGGTAACGGTTATCCTCAAGCGTATAATGCGTTATCCAAACCGGCAGCAGAATGTGCTTAAAGGTTTCATCTGAAAACCGCGTATCCGCTGAGGTGATAATCTGTTTACTCCCACCAATATCCGCCTTGATCCAGTCGCGGATTTTGGTGTGCATGAATTTTTGACTTTCGTTATAGCCATCCTCCAGCCCAAGGGTGTGGTTTTCCGCTCGAAATCCGGCGAGGAACTCGGTTTGGTAGGTTTCCAAATCGCGCAGCGGCCACGGCGCGAGCGCGTCTTTGAACTCGACTGAAACCGATTGTGAGCCCGAGACCAGCACATCATCAAAGCTGCCCGTAACCGTGCCCGAAACCCGCGTCCAGTGAATGCGGCGGTTTTTGCCGGAGCCACGATACACGCCGCGCTTGCCAGTATAATTTGTGTCGGTAAAAGCGTCATAGGTCCATGTCGGCACATAAATACCGTTGAAATTTTCGGTGTCCGAATTTTCCGTAATGCCGCCGGGGGCAAACCAGCGAGACAACAGCCACGCATGCATCATTTCATGCGCTTCATGCACTTGAATTTTAAACGGCAGCAGCCCTTGCGGCACAATATTGCGCTGCATGGTTACGTCAGCCACAATCGCGCTATCACAAAACGGGCAGAGCCGCGAGTGCTCATCGGAGTCAAACTCCACACTGGCACCGCAGGTATTGCAGTTCAACGAGGGGGTTTCAACGGTTTCCAAGCTGTCGCCATTGGCGATCTGGTCCCAAAGGTCATTTTCAACCTGCGCGGCTTCGTCATCCACATGCGGCACCTCGACTTCGGCTTCGCAATGGGTGCATTTCATGGCTTCCGCGCCAGGGTCATAGCGCAAATCAGCACCACAATTCGGGCAGGGAAACTCGCGATTATCGCGGCGGTTACCAGCTTCGGCTTGGCGGATTTTGGTTGCCAGTTTGGTGCCAGACCAAGGGTTTGGCCTGTCGGATGGCGGCGGTGGGGGGGGCGTGCTCATGCTCAATTCCTCGACGCGGCTTCTATGAGTTTTTCTATCCGATACCCGAGCGCATCTTGGGCATATTCAAGGTTTCCGGCCCGAAACCAATCAACAAAAAAGCTCCATATTATAATCGCCGCAATCGCCCAAACAACAGCGCCAATCCAGCCGCGGGTTTTTTCACGCCGCGTCATGCTATCGCCCTGAAATTCTTTATGCCCTTCTATCGAAAGCGTCAGTGATTTCAGCAGCGGAATACCGACAAAAACCATTCCGCCCATCACAACCAGCAAGGCCACCGCAAATCCTATTGGACTATCCATAATTAATTCCTCAAAATAAAAAACCCGCCCCGCGTGTGCGGGACGGGTTTATATTTAGCCATTATTCAGCTTAGTTCAATGCTGCATCCGTGATGATGTGGGTAAAAGCGCCTTCGGGGGCCGCTGTGATCACAGGATCATCGCCACCCGCTAGAAGCGAGTCAACGGTGCGCTGGTAATCAGCCTCATCCAAGGCGCCGTTAGAGCCAGCGGTTAGCTTGGCAATTTCGCCCATCATGCGGGTCTGGTGTTCGATGGTCTGCGCGCCGGTTTCGTCATACTCAATCACGATAGCCGCTGCTGCATCGGGGTTTTCCTCAGCCCATTTCCAACCTTTCATCGAAGCACGCACAAAGCGCACCATACGGTCAACAAACTCTGGGTCTGAAAGATTTTCTTCCAGCACATAAAGCCCGTCTTCCAGCGTGGCCACGCCTTGGTCTTGGTATTTGAACACCACCAGCTCTTCTGGGGTCAGGCCCGCATCAATGATCTGCCAATACTCATTATAGGTCATGGTCGAAACACATGCCGCTTGGCCTTGCAGAATGGGGTCCACGTTAAAGCCCTGCTTTAGAACCGTTACGCCGTCATCACCACCATCCGTCGAAAGGCCCAAATGCGCCATCCAGCTCAGGAAGGGGAATTCGTTGCCGTAGAACCAAACGCCCAGCGTTTTGCCCGCGAAGTCAGCGGTGGTTTCCACGCCTTGGTCACGGCGGCAAGTCAGCATCATGCCCGAGCTTTTGAACGGCTGTGCGATGTTCACCAATGGCAGGCCTTTTTCACGGGCAGAAAGTGCGGAAGGCATCCAGTCCACCACCACATCTGCGCCGCCACCGGCGATCACCTGTGAAGGCGCGACATCAGGGCCACCGGCCTTAATCTCAACATTCAGGCCTTCGTCCTCATAATAGCCGTTTTCCAGCGCCACATAGTAGCCCGCAAACTGCGCTTGGGTCACCCATTTAAGCTGCAACGTCACGTCGTCTTGGGCTTGGGCTGCAAAGCCGCCCAGCATCAGCGCGCCGGTCAGCACCCCTGTTTTGATCATATTCATTGTATTCTCCCTAGTTAGAGGCCCCGTCATTTTCTTTGTGACGGGTGCCAGAAAGTAGCTTTACGCTCAATAAGCGCAACGATACCATAAAACGCGGACCCGGCAACCGCCGCGACCACAATTTCCGCCCAGACCAGATCCAGCTCAAGCCGCCCTGCTCCGGTTGAAATACGAAAGCCCATGCCCACAATGGGCGAGCCAAAAAACTCGGCGACAATCGCGCCGATCAGCGCCAAAGTGCTGGCGATTTTTAACCCGTTGAATATAAACGGCGCAGCAGCGGGCAGCCGCAACTTAAATAAGCTCTGCCAATAGCTCGCCGCATAGGTCCGCATCAGGTCCTTCTGCATTTTGTCAGCCGCATCAAGCCCTTGCACTGTGTTTATCAAGACTGGAAAGAAAATCATAACCACAACTACGGCGGCTTTGGATTGCCAGTCAAAGCCAAACCACATTACCAGTATAGGGGCCATGCCGATGATCGGCAGCGCCGCAACAAAGTTGCCAATCGGCAGCAAGCCGCGTTTGAGGAAATCAGAGCGATCTATTGCTAGCGCCGTTAAAAACGCCACCGCGCACCCCATAGCATAGCCCGTGAGCACACCTTTCATAAAGGTCTGAATGAAGTCAGCCGCCAAAATGTCTGTTGAGGTCACAAAAGCGTTGATGATCATCGAAGGCGGAGGCAAAATCACTGGCGAAATGCCTGAGCCGCGCACGATCAGCTCCCACATAATTATCAGCGTGACGCCAAAAATAATGGCAGAAACAATGCTCTGCCAGCGCCCCGGTTTTTGGTGCGATATCCAAATATTCAGGCCCCAACCAAGGGCCCACACGGCTAGCGCCGCTAAAATAAGCGTCATTGCACAAACCCCATCCGCTTTTTGGTGATCCGCTCTGCCAAGCCAACGCTGGAAACCAGCACCGCCGCCAAAGCCGCCGCCACAATGAGCGCCGCCCAGATAATAAGCGTGGTGCCGTAATAGTTGCCTTGCAGCATCCGCGCGCCTAAGCCACCGTCTTGGCTAATCGTCAGCTCGCCCACAATCGCCCCCACTAGCGACGCCGCCACCCCGATTTTAAGCGACGTGAATAGGTAAGGCACGCTTGCCGGCAGCCGCAGCTTCCAGAAAATTTGCGACTTTGACGCAAACCACGTCCACATCTGGTCAAGCTGCATCGCGTCAGGGCTACGCAGCCCTTTCACCATGCCCACCACGACGGGGAAGAAGCTCAGGTAAGCCGAAATCACCGCCTTCGGGATCAGTCCCGAAAGGCCCACCGCGTTCAGCACCACGATAATCATCGGGGCCAGCGCTAGTATCGGAATGGTTTGCGAGGTGATCACCCACGGCATCACCGAATTATCCATCGCCCTGTTATGCACAATCCCGACCGCCAGCAAAATGCCAAGCCCCGTGCCAAAGATAAAGCCGAGCATGGTTGCCGAAAGCGTGAGCCACGCGTGCTTAAGAAGGCTTTTTTTGTCGCCAAGCACTGCCGAAATCCGTTCACCAAAAGGGTCTCCCTCGGTGCGCGCCCATTTCTTTGCCGCCGCTGTGCCCGTCGATTTCCAAATCTCAGCCGCCACTTGGCTCGGCGTTGGCAGGCGCGGTTTTTTCTGGCTCCACGTGTCGGCCACCAGCTCGGAAAAGCTCAGCTCATAGCCGCCCCGCGTGGCCTTATCATACGCCCAGTTTTTGTTCAGCACGATGGCAAAAGCATACCACAGCGCAAAAATCACCAGCGTAACGGTAAGGATGGGGAAGAGGTTACGCATCGTCTGCATGCCCCGCCCGAAGCCCCTCACGCACACGGTGCGCCAGCTCCAAAAATTCCGGAGACTCGCGAATATCCAGCGGCCTTTCCCTCGGCAAAGTGCTCTCAATCACCTCCGTCACCCTACCCGGGCGCGGCGACATCACCACGATCTTGGTGCTCAAATACACCGCCTCCGGTATCGAATGCGTCACAAACCCAATCGTCTTATTCGTCTTCGCCCACAGCTCCAAAAGCTGCTCATTCAGGTGGTCGCGCACAATTTCATCAAGCGCGCCAAAAGGCTCGTCCATCAGCAAAATGTCCGCATGAAAGCTCAGCGCCCGCGCAATGCTGGCCCGCTGCTGCATCCCGCCCGACAGCTGCCACGGAAACTTGTTTTCAAAGCCGCTCAGGTGCACGAGGTCCAAAACCTCCGCCACCAGCTGCTTTTGCTCGGCCTTGGGGATGCCCATAATTTCCAACGGCAGCTTAATGTTCCCCGCAATCGTCCGCCACGGGTAAAGCCCCGCCGCCTGAAAAACAAAGCCATAAGCCCGCTTCCGGCGCGCCTCCCGCGGCGTCATCCCGTTCACGCACACCTCGCCACCCGTAGGCGTCTCAAGGTCTGCCAGCACCCTCAGAAAAGTCGTCTTCCCGCAGCCCGATGGCCCAATAAAGCTGACAAACTCCCCCTTATTGATGGTCAGGTCCACGTCTTTCAACGCGTGCACCGGCCCGTCATTGGTCTCGAAGGTCAGGCAGAGCTTGTCCGCCTTGATCACTACATCTGACTGCACGTTAAACCCCACTCGCCGGAATGCCGGTGCGCGCAACAGGGCGCGGTGCGGTCAACTCTTTCCACTGGGAAAGCGCTTTATTCACGGTTGCATTTGGCTCCCGCGCCACAAATTCCCCGTGGCCTTCCTGCGTTTTGATCTCGCCATCCATAACGGCCACCTGCCCGCGCGTTAGCGTATAGCGCGGCAGGCCTTTTACGTGCTTGCCCTCGAACACGTTGTAATCAATGTTGGATTGCTGGCTCTGGGCCGCAATGGTTTTCTCCTTTTCAGGGTCCCAGACCACAAGGTCCGCATCCGCGCCCACCATCACCGCCCCCTTCTTGGGGTAGCAATTCAGGATTTTTGCAATGTTGGTCGAGGTCACTGCCACAAACTCATTCATCGTCAAGCGGCCCGTCGCCACGCCGTGCGTCCAGAGCATCGGCATCCGGTCTTCGAGCCCGCCCGTGCCATTCGGAATTTTACTGAAATCCCCAACCCCAAAGCGCTTCTGCTCGGTGGTAAAGGCGCAATGGTCCGTCGCCACCACGCTCAAGCTACCGCTTTGCAGCCCCGCCCACAGGCTGTCCTGATGCTGCTTATTGCGAAACGGCGGAGACATAACCCGCCGCGCCGCATGGTCCCAATCCTTGTTGAAATACTCGCTATCATCCAAGGTCAGGTGCTGAATCAACGGCTCCCCCCAAACCCGCTTGCCCTGCATCCGCGCCCGCCGGATGGCCTCGTGGCTGTCCTCACAAGACGTATGCACCACATAAAGCGGCGCCCCCGCCATATCAGCAATCATAATCGCGCGGTTCGTCGCCTCACCCTCCACCTGCGGCGGGCGGCTATAAGCATGCGCCTCAGGCCCATTATTCCCCTCCGCCAGCAATTGCGCCGTCAGCTCCGCCACCACATCGCCGTTTTCGGCATGCACCAAAGGCGTCGCCCCCAGTTCCGCACAGCGCTTAAACGATGAGTAAAGCTCATCATCATTCACCATCAGCGCGCCCTTATAGGCAAGGAAATGCTTAAAGGTGTTAATCCCGCGCCCGACAACCTCTTTCATGTCATCAAACACCTGCTCGCCCCACCACGTCACGGCCATATGGAAGGAATAGTCACAATTCGCACGGGTCGATTTATTATCCCAGCGCTTGAGCGCATCCAGCAGGCTCTCACCCGGGTTCGGCAGCGCAAAATCCACCACCATCGTAGTGCCGCCAGCGAGGCCCGCCCGCGTGCCACTCTCAAAATCATCGGAGCTATACGTCCCCATAAACGGCATTTCCAAATGCGTATGCGGATCAATCCCGCCCGGCATCACATAACAGCCGGTGGCATCCAACACCTCGTCCCCCGAAAGGTTCGGCCCGATCTCGACGATCCGCCCCCCCTCGATCAGCACATCTGCTTCATACGTTAAATCTGCGGTCACCACTATGCCGCCTTTGATAACTTTAGTCATGTCACCCTCCAATATGCCGGAAATATTTTCTGCAAATCCCTAGTGCTTATCTTGAAAGTAAACAGGAATTTCGAAAGAAATTCGATTTGAATGCTCGGAGTCAGCACTTGCCCCTGCGCTTCCGAGAGCGAAAACTTTTATTCCGCCTTCGGCACCCTTTGAGACTACAACAGTTATTTCGAACTGGACCATTTGAGCGGTTGCTACACTAATCCCATCTACACTTGCAGGTGCTATTCCAACAGGGGCGTTTTGGCGCGCCCGCGAGACGCCGTTAGCAATATCGACCAAAGTTTTCTCTACATACTCATCTAATTTCATTTCCAACTCCCCAGTCTCGTTTGTCTTCATCACAGCATATACGAAGCACATCCGCTTCATACGTTAAATCTGCGGTCACCACTGTGCCGCCTTTGATAACTTTAGTCATGTCACCCTCCCTATGGGCATGTTTCCATTCCCGCATTCAAATCGCGGTCTTTCAATATCATCGAGTATCCATTAGCGCGGGCAAAGGCACAGGCCGCGCCCCAGTCCACCCCCGTATCGGTATATTCCGCCGCCAGCACCGGCTTTCCTGCCCGAATATAAGCGCTCACATCCCCGCACCAACCATCGGCAAAACAGTCCTCCGTGATCACAAAATCCATCACGCCCACCAACTGCGCCGTAATCTCCGGCACATTCTTCTGGCCAATCCCCAGCCCCATCCCATGCGCCATATCCGCCAAAGCCTTAATATACCGCACCCCGTCACGGCGGCTTAACCTAAACCCGCTTTCATTGTCATACACATCCATATTGTCGGGCTCAATCGCGGCAAACCCCATCTCCTTGCAACGCTGAAACCGCGCCTGCATCAAAGGCAAAAGCAAATCCAGCTGCCGGATATCCAAAAACCGCTCATCAGGCCAATCACCATATGTCCGCCCGACCACGGCACGCGGAAACGCCCGAAGATCATCGCGATAATTCTCCAACGTCCCCACCGAGACATAGCAAATCGTATAAACCCCCCGCGCATTCAGCCGCTGAATGGCGCGCGTATTGGTGTTGTCTGGGTCCGTATCAAAAATTGACGCCGAGGGTGATACCTGCACGCGCTCGCTCAGCTGCCAATCCCACGCCGCACCCACCTGTGGCCCCGCCATAGAGGCAACAGACGACACCAGAAGAAGTAAAATACCGACCCAAAACCGCTTCATCAAAACCCTTTCCAAAGTGTCCAAATATCCCGATGGCCGGCGCAGGGAATGGCCCGCTCCGGCATTCATAACTACTCCACAATCTCCGCCGTTTCCACCACTGCATGCAGCAGCACATCAGCCCCCGCCGTGGCCCATTCCTTCGATATCTCCTCGGCCTCATTATGGCTAAGCCCATCCACACAAGGGCACATCACCATCGCCGTTGGCGCACTCCGGTTAATCCAGCACGCATCATGCCCCGCGCCCGAAATCAGGTCTCGGTGGCTATACCCCAGCCGCTCGGCCGCATTGCGCACAGCCGTTACGCAGCCTTCATCAAAGGTCACAGGATCAAACCCGCCAACCTTCTCAAAACTCACGCCCAGCCCCATGACCCCCGCAATCTGCGACGCCCCTTCACGGAAATCATTCTCCATCCGCGTGATCGTATCCAGATCAGGCGACCTGAAATCAACCGTAAACACCACCTTGCCCGGAATCACATTGCGCGAGTTCGGATACACATCAATATGCCCCGCCGCGCCCACAGCATCGGGCTTAAAAGCCCACGCAATCTGGTCCACAAGGTCGAGCATCCGCGCCATCCCCAGCCCCGCGTTTTTGCGCATCGGCATCGGGGTCGAGCCGGTATGGCTCTCCTTGCCTGTTACTGTCACCTGCGTCCAACTCAGCCCTTGGCCATGGGTAACCACGCCAATCATTTTATCCTCGGCCTCCAGAATCGGCCCCTGTTCAATGTGCAGTTCAAAGAAAGCGTGCATCTTGCGCGCGCCCACTTCCTCCTCGCCTCGCCAGCCGATGCGCTTTAGCTCGTCACCAAATTTCTTGCCCTCGGCATCTTCGATATTATAGGCCCAGTCCTGCGTGTGCATCCCCGCAAACACCCCGCTGGCGAGCATCGCTGGCGCATAGCGCGTGCCTTCCTCATTGGTCCAGTTTGTCACCACAATCGGGTGTTTGGTTTTCACATCAAGGTCGTTCAACGTCCGGATAATCTCCAGCCCGCCGAGCACGCCGAGCACCCCGTCATACTTGCCGCCGGTTGGCTGGGTATCAAGGTGGCTGCCCACATAAACCGGCAGCGCCTCAGGGTCCGTGCCCTCACGCCGCGCAAACATATTGCCCATCTGGTCCAAGCCCATCGTACAGCCCGCCGCCTCGCACCACTGCTGAAACAGCGCCCGCCCCTCACCATCCTCATCGGTCAGCGTCTGGCGGTTATTGCCGCCCGCCACGCCCGGGCCAATCTTCGCCATTTCCATCAACGAGTCCCATAGGCGCTCGCCATTAATCTTCATATTTGCAGCCGGTGCAGCCATTGGTTTTCTCCTCACATCGTTCGTTGAAATTGGAGGCCCCTTAAAGCCACCCAACGCATTACATTCCTAACGTTCGCCCGCCGTTTTTAATCCAAGCAAAACAGCCGCGCCAATCATAAACCCACCACCTACGCGCTCGATCCATTTCTTGACATCGCCGCTAAACTTACGCCCAATCCAAGCTGCTCCACTTCCGTAGCCAGTCAAAAATACGCCATCAATCACCAAATATGTAGCTGAAAGTATCATAAACTGCGCAGCAAAAGGCGCATCGGCACTTATAAACTGCGGGAAAAACGCCGCGAAAAACACAACCGCCTTCGGGTTGGCCGCCGAGGTTAAAAACCCTTGCAGCCATAAGCCTTTCAAACTCGCAGACTTTTGCGCTTCCATCCTCGCCGCATCGGAGGCTGACGCCTTCACGATCATTTTCAAACCGAGCCACAGCAAATACGCCACGCCAAGCCACTTGATAACCGTAAGCGCGCTAGCAGAGGCCGTAAGCAGCGCGGCAAGCCCAAACCCAGCCGCCAGCATCTGAAAGAAATTCGCAGTTAAATCACCCGAAGCGGTCGCCAATGATCGCCGCAATCCATGCGTTGCGCTATTGGATAGCATCAGCAGGTGGCTTGGCCCCGGTGTGCTCATAAAAGCAAGCACCGTCCCCACATACATAAGCCAAATTTCAAACGTCATTGCTGTTTTCCTTAAACCAAGTTTTTCAAAACATCCGTGAGCTTGCCAAACAGCTCGTCTATATGGCCTTTTTCCATAATCAACGGTGGCGATAGCGCAATGATATCCCCCGTGGTACGAATCAGGATATCTTTGTCATAGGCATCCAAAAATGCCTGAAATGCCCGCTTGGTTGGCTTGCCCTCAATCGGGGCCAACTCCACCGCGCCGATCAATCCCTCGTTGCGTATATCAATCACATTCGGCAAGCCCTTAAGCGCATGCAAAGCATCCTCCCAATAAGGCGCAAGGTCGCGCGCATTTTCAAACAACCCGTCTTCTTTATACGTGTCCAACGTCGCCAAACCCGCCGCCGACGCCACGGGATTGCCCGAATAGGTGTAGCCATGGAACAGCTCGATCATGCCTTCGTCGCCCTGCATGAAGGCATCGTGAATTTCAGCACTGGCCAGCACCGCCCCCATCGGGATCACCCCATTGGTCAGCCCCTTGGCTGTGGTCATCATATCCGGAGTTACCCCGTAATGCGTCGCCCCGAAAGCGCTGCCAAGGCGGCCAAATCCGGTGATAACCTCATCAAATATCAGCAAAATCCCGTGCTTCTTGGTAATCGCCCGAATGCGATCCAGATAACCCTTCGGCGGCAATAGCACGCCGGTAGACCCCGCCATCGGCTCAATAATCACTGCCGCAATGTTGCTCGCATCGCCCAGCGCCACGATCTTTTCAAGCTCGTCGGCAATCTCGGCCCCGTGCTCGGGCTGCCCGCGCGTAAACGCGTTTTCCGGAATGTGGGTATGGGGCATGTGGTCCACCCCGTTCAGCAAGCTGCCAAAGGTCTTCCGGTTCGGCCCGATGCCCCCCACAGAAATGCCGCCAAAATTCACCCCGTGATAGCCCCGCTCACGGCCAATAAGCCGTGTGCGCGTGCCTTCACCCCGCGCACGATGGTAAGCAATCGCGATTTTTAGCGCCGTCTCCACCGCTTCCGAGCCGGAATTGGTATAAAAAACATGGTCCATCCCATCGGGCGCCATATCCACCAGCCGGTTCGCCAGCTCAAAAGCCTTCGGGTGGCCCATTTGAAACGCCGGCGCGTAATCCAGCTCGCTCAACTGCTTGGAAACAGCCTCAGTAATGCGCGGCTGGTTGTGCCCGGCATTGCAGCACCACAGGCCCGCCGTGCCATCCAGCACTTTGCGGCCATCAGACGTGGTGTAATACATCCCGTTCGCCGCCACAAACATACGCGGGTTTTTCTTAAACTGACGATTCGCGGTGAACGGCATCCAGAATGCGCTCAAATCATTAGGGGCAACCATGCCACACCTCCTAAAAAATCCTTTGACCATTTGGTCAGGATAAGGCTAGCATAGCTGACCAACTAGTCAAGAAATTGTTTGGAGAGGCGCGTGGAAACAGCTCGCAAGCGAAATACAGCACGAGAAGAAAGCCTAAGCGTGATCCTGCATCACGCCGAGCAAATCTTCGCGGAATACGGCTTTAAGGGGGCCACGATGCAGGCGATTGCGGATGCCAGCGGCCTGCCTAAAGCCAACCTGCATTACTATTTCCCCACCAAACTGGCGCTTTACCGCGAGGTGATCGAGCGCATTTTTACTATCTGGCTGGAGGCGGCGGATAGCTTTGATACCTCTGCCAGCCCGCGCGAGGCTTTGAGCCGCTATATTCGTAAAAAAATGGAGATCAGCCGTGCGCATCCGTGCGGTTCCAAGGTCTGGGCCAACGAGGTTATTCAAGGCGCGCCGATCATTCAGGACTATTTGCAAACCAC
>JAJRRX010000275.1 GCA_024279075.1 Alphaproteobacteria bacterium
CCGCATTCAGCACTCGGAAACCTCACACCCATGGAATTTGCAGAGAAGAAAACAATGGACAAACTGGCCGCATAACGCCATCAATTTAACCCCAAGGACTCTACATCAGGCTGGAGGATACTTGGGGCGCAGGTCAGAAGCCTTTAGGCTCCCCGAAGGTAAAGCAAACGCGGAGCTGTCGGAAAGCTCCGGCGTCGCGGTGCGTTGGCGACCCTTCGGGCCACCTCCTTACCGCGTGCAGCGCTGCGCTTGCAGGAGGGGCTTTGCCCCTCGATTCGCCCTCACTGCTAAAAATGATCCCCCGGATCATTTTTTTACGCGGTTCGACCCAGAGTATTGTTGAAAAGAAGAAGCTAGAGGGTTTCTTGGGCTTGCAGGGACATTTGGTGGGTGTCTTTATCGCTGTCGGCGAACCATTTCAGCTCGTCGCGCAGCGAGACCACCGAGCCGATGATGATTAAGGCGGGGCCTTTGATGCCGGAGCTGACCACGTTTTCGGCGATTGTGCTGAGGTTTCCGGTGACCACGCGCTGGGTGGCGCGGGTGCCGTTATCGACAACCGCCGCTGGGGTGGTCGGATCTAGCCCGCGTTTTATGAATTGCTCCGACAAGATGCCGACAGAGCCGAGGCCCATGTAGACGACAACCGTTTGGTCAGGGCGCACCAAGCGTTCCCAGTCGAGGTCCAATATCCCATCACGGCCATGGGCGGTGATGAGGACGCAGGATTGGGCGTGGTCGCGGTGGGTGAGCGGGATGCCAGCATAAGAGGCGCAGCCGGAAGCCGCCGTGATACCGGGGATAACTTGAAAGGGGATTTTGTGTTTGGCGAGCAGTTCCAGCTCTTCGCCGCCACGGCCAAATATGAACGGGTCGCCGCCTTTGAGGCGCAGCACGCGTTTGCCCTGATTGGCCAGCTCAACCATCAGTTCGGAGATTTCCTCTTGCACCATGGCGTGCTGCTGTGGGGCTTTGCCCACGTAGACGCGCTCGGCGTCGCGGCGGACCAAGGTCATGATTTCGTCTGATACGAGGCGGTCAAACAGGACCACATCGGCGCGTTGCATGATGTGCAGCGCGCGGAAGGTGAGGAGGTCTGGGTCTCCGGGGCCTGCGCCGACCAAGAAAACCTCGCCAATTTGGGCGGATTTTGCGCCGGTGGCGGCGGCGTCTAGGTCTTCCAGCAACCGCGCCGAAGCTTTCTTTTCGTCGCCAGCTAAAAAGTGGTCACCGACTTGGCCCTCGATGGTGTTTTCCCAGAAATGGCGGCGGGATTCGGTGCTTTTCAGGCGATCCATCACGCGGTCGCGGAAGGTGCCCACGAAGGCGGCGAGGCGGCCATAGGCGGCGGGGAGCATGACCTCTATGCGGGCGCGCAGGATGCGGGCGATGACAGGTGCGTTGCCACCCGACGAAATGGCGACGACGAGGGGGGAGCGGTCAACAATGGAGGGCGTGATGAAGTCGCAATATTTTGTCACGTCGGCGACGTTTACTAGCACCCCAGCGGCTTTGGCCATTTGGTAGAGGCGCTCATCGCGCTCCTCGATTTCGCTGGCCCCATAAGCCACAATGCAATCTTTGAAATCCCCTGGCTCGGGGGCGCGGAGGTGGTGGGTTACTTTGGGGTTTTCACGCAATTCGCGAAATTCGCCGGACATATTGGGGCAAAAAACATGCACATAGGCACCGGCAGACAGCGCCCGTTCAACACGGCGGGCGGCGGGGGTGTTGCCGCCATCGACCAGCACTTTTTTGTCTTTGACGTCGAGAAAAATCGGGAGGTGGTCCATATTAAGCGCTTTCAATACTATATAGGGGGCGTTTTATGCGCCTTGCTTTTCGGCCCACGCCAGCATTTGCTGGCCCATGGCTTTGGCCTGCTCGGGGCCTATATCCACCGCCGTAATGCGGTGGCCTTCGCGGATGGTCAGGCGCAGCAGGTGCATGCCGCTTTCATACTCATGATCGTGTAACGACGCTTTCCGCGTATAGGGAAGGTCGTAATTCTCGATCAGGGTCATGTCCTCAATCCCCATAATGGACCCCCCGTGTAAAGGCGGCTTCCAGTATCCACTCCCATTTTTTGGGTGTGTTTTTATAGTCCGGCTTTACGTCAAACTCGATGAACATCTCGCCTGATTCGCCCGCATGGGCCACGAGGCGCTCCAGCTCTTTAAAGTTATCCACCTCTGGGTGGCCGATGATCAGGTCACTTAGCTTGGCCATGATTTACTCCCTATAATCTGTTGTTAAACCGGACGCGGTAGAGCATGCGCTCGCTCGCGCCGGTTTCGGCATTCGGATCAAACGCGGTCCGGTTATGCAATGTGTTGTTGTTGAGTATACCCTGACCGGGCTGCAAAGTAAGAGTGTGCAGATAGTCGCGCTCTGATTCCAGCAGCTTTTGCAGCAGGGCGGCGGCTTTTTGGGTGGCCTCGTCCTTCCAGCTGATCGAGCGGGTGCGGGCGGTGTAGCGCATGATCAGCTTTCCATCCTCTATAAAGAAGACAGGGCCGATGCTGACAGGGCGCACGGTGCCGTCGGCCTCGGGGCTTTCGGGGATGGTCATGGCGGCGGGGTCCATCAGCAGCGCCACCGCCTCGGGGCTGGCGTCTCGCAGGCGGATATAGGCGATCTCGTTGTCGATGATCTGGCTTTGGCCGCCGATATCGGCTTGGCGCACGCAATGCAGCACAAAAGCGCGGATGGTGTCAGCTTCGCTGTTATAATAGCCGTCTGTGTGCCAGTTCATAGCTTTGCGCGAATAAGGAATAAAGCCGCGCTGGTGCTCGGCCATCGAGACCTTGAGCGCCACCACGCCGTTATTGCCCGCCGAGCGGTGGGCCTCGGCGATGCGCAGGCCAAAAGCATCGGTGAAGCGGCGCAGCTCGGCCCCGACTTCATCCTCGTCCTCACTAAAGCGCTCTGCTTGATAAATCGCGAAATTTGATTCGCCGATCTGCGCCAGAATCGCCTTTTTCTCTGTGTCCGTTGGCTGCGACAGATTGCCCACCCTCAGCACAGGAGCGGCGCCAGCGCGGGGGGCAACCGCCAATTTGCTGCGGCGCCACGCCGCATAGGCCGTGCCATTCTCCATATCGAACGCCCCTGGATATTGCGACAAATCGACCCCGTTTTTTGTATTCTCGTTCATATTATCCAACTATACTTGGGTTTCCCTAAGTGTATCCCTTGGTTTATCTTGGTATGCCCTGCTGGGCCTGATCTTTTGCTTTACATTCCATTATCGCAATATATAGATTTAAAGCAGGATCATGCAAATGGTTTCCGAGAGCCGCTATAGTTTACCTTATTAG
>JAJRRX010000276.1 GCA_024279075.1 Alphaproteobacteria bacterium
GGGCAGGCCAAGCGAGCCATCGCCGGTGACAACCGTTACATTGCCAAGGTCAAGCGCAGCAAGGCGCTTGGCGGCGAGGCGGGCCAGTGGCCGATGGCGCTCAATGGTATAAACCCGCCGCGTGAGCTTGGCGAGGATGGCGGCTTGGTAGCCCGAGCCGGTGCCGATTTCGAGGACCTTGCAGCGCGGGGTTATCTCAAGCGCTTGGGTCATTTGCGCCACCACGGAGGGCTGGCTGATGGTTTGGCCGCAATCTATTGGCAGCGGCGTATCAGCATAGGCGCGGGGCTGGAAGGTGCCCTCCAGAAAGGCTTCGCGCGGGATGGCTTCCATGGCTTTGAGCACGCGGGCATCGGTGATGCCCTTGCTCCGCAGGCCAAGGATAAATTGCATTTGGTCTTGGGCGGTCAAAAGTCAGCGTCCAGATTAGCGATAGATTTAAGCGCTGTTTCTTGCGTTAGGTCGGCGTGCAAGGCGGTGATGGTGGCGTAGCCTTGGGCGGCCTCATAGGCGTCGGTGCCTTGGGCTGCGGAGTTGTTATCGGCCTTGTGAGAGAGCCAGAGATAGCGGCGACCGTTATGGGCGATTTGAGGCTCAACCCCAAAAGCCGCAGATTTTCGCGCGCCTTGGCGAGTGGTGCGCACACCCTTGACCTCGGCTGCTGGAATGGGCGGAAAGTTGAGGTTGTAAAAGGTGGCATAGGCGTTGTCATGCCACGGGGCGGTTTTTAGCAGCTGACGGATGAGCGGGGCGGCATGGCTGCGGGCAGCGTCAAACGGGTCGTCAAGATCATGATTATATTTGCCGTAATATTGCGACATGGCGATGGCTTTGTGGCCGTGCATGGCGGCCTCCATGGCCGCCCCGATGGTGCCGGAATAAAGCGTATCTTCGGCGACATTATGGCCACGGTTAACGCCGGAAAGCACCAGATCGGGCGGGGTGTCTTTCAGGACATCATGCAGGCCCGCCAACACACAATCAGCGGGGGAGCCTTCTACCGCAAAGCGGCGCTCGTCCAGTTGCTCTAGGCGCATTGGGCGGATGTAGGAAATGCAGTGGGACACACCGGATTGCTCGGATGCGGGCGCAACGGTCCAGACCTCGCCGTCTGGCCCTGCGATTTCACGGGCGATGGCTTCCATCACTTTAAGGCCAGGGGCGGTGATGCCGTCGTCATTGGTAATCAGGATGCGCATAGGTGGCCCTCGTAAATGATTTGGTTCTTTTTAGGGGGGCTTTGTGGAGAGGTCTAGAGTGCGGCTCGGGAAAATTTTGAGGTGAGTCAAAAATGACACGATTGCGCTTGTGCGGCGAAGTGGTTATTGCGTTTAGCAACGATGCGCGCGATAGGTAAACCAGATAAACGGACGTTATGACCATGCTAAAAACTCGCATTATCCCCTGCCTTGACGTTAAGGAGGGCCGCGTTGTCAAAGGCGTTAACTTTGTGGGCTTGCGCGATGCAGGCGACCCAGTTGAAAGCGCCAAGGCTTACGATGCCGCAGGGGCAGATGAGCTGTGCTTTTTGGACATCGCAGCCACGGTGGAAAACCGAGGCACGATGTATGATGTGGCCCGGCGCACCGCCGAGCAGTGCTTTATGCCCCTCACGATTGGGGGCGGCGTGCGCGGGCCCGACGATGTGCGCAAGCTGCTGCTCGCGGGGGCTGATAAGGTGTCGTTTAACTCGGCAGCGGTGGCGAACCCAGAGGTGATTGCGGCGAGTGCCAACAAATTTGGCAATCAGTGCATTGTGGTGGCGATTGATGCCAAAACGGTTGCGGATGGTAAATGGGAGATTTTTACCCATGGCGGGCGGCGGAGCACCGGTATTGACGCGGTGGAATTTGCGCTTGAAATGGAGCGCAAAGGCGCGGGGGAAATTTTGCTCACTAGTATGGACCGTGATGGCACCAAATCCGGCTTTAACCTGCCGCTGACCCGCGCCATTGCTGATGCCGTGAGTATCCCCGTGATCGCTTCAGGCGGTGTGGGCAATTTGCAACACCTTGTGGAGGGTGTGACGATGGGCCATGCCTCGGCGGTGCTTGCCGCTTCCATTTTTCACTTCGGCGA
>JAJRRX010000277.1 GCA_024279075.1 Alphaproteobacteria bacterium
GTGGCCGCTTCGGCGAGCTTTGCTACGCCGATTGGATACCAAACCAATACGCTGGTTTATGGCCCGGGCGGCTATAGCTTTACCGATTTTATGCGCATAGGCATCCCGCTCAACATCGCCATTGGCCTCTTGGCAAGCGCGCTTATTCCGCTATTCTGGCCGCTATGAAACAGCATTGGCTAACCCTCCTAATCGTCGTTGTGATCTTCCTGCTCTGGAACACACCCGTGATGATTCCACTCAAAATACTGATCGTGTTTTTCCATGAGCTGAGCCACGGGCTGGCGGCAGTGCTTACGGGCGGTAGCATTGAGAGCATTTCGATTTCGCCCCAACAAGGCGGGTTGACGACAACGCGGGGAGGTTCGCTTTTCCTGATCACCTCGGCGGGCTATCTTGGCTCGTTGCTGATCGGGGTTTTGCTTTACTTATCGGCGCTCAAATCCAAAGCCGATAAGCTGATCATGGGTGCGCTTGGGGCCACCATGCTGTTGGTGGCGGCGCTTTATATGCGCGAGCTGTTTGCGCTCGGGTTTACCATTGCGGCGGGGGTGGCGATGCTGGCCAGCGCCCGTTTCCTGCCGGAAAACATCAATGATGCCGCCCTGCGGGTGCTTGGCTTGGTCAGCATGGGCTACGTGCCGTTTGATATTCTCAGCGATACCATTATCCGCTCCAACCTGCGCTCGGATGCCTATATCCTCTCCGCCCAAACCGGCCTGCCGACGGTGCTTTGGGGCGGGCTTTGGTTGCTGGCGAGCTTGGTGGTTATTTTTTATACCTTCAAAAAGAGCCTGCGGTGAAAGGTAACAAATGTTTGGCGCGCCCATTTTGCCAGACGCTGCGCCATGCCCAAAGCGCGGTATTTGGCTAAAACGGATGAGATTGACGCATCTCGATCAGTTTCTGCACAATGTATCTCGCAGCGACCGCGTGTCCATTCGGCAAAAAGCACCATTTGCCTTTTTCTCTTTCAAACAGCGCGTATCTTTTTCCGTCCCATCTGCGGAACAGATACATAAAGATGTCTTATTCGCTCTTCCCCTTCATGCTTCTTGCCAAAACGTGACGTCGCCATTTTGGGAGCGCGTTCCACATGTCTTCTGCGAGCGTGTTGTCCGCCTGCTCTTGGCGCGTTTGGAAGCTCTCCCCATCTTGAGACCAGAAAAACTCGGCGATCATAATGGGTTTAATATTGTCGCTCCAGCTAAAGCCCTTCGGCTCGTGTGTTGCATAGTCGAGCTGGACGAAAGCCCACATGGCTTGCTGTAGATGCTCGGGAACGCCAAACGGCGTCCTTTTTGTTGAGATATCGCTTTGACACTCCACAGCCGATAGAAAATTCCCGATAATGTCTTTGAAAGGATATGTTGTATAAAGGCCTGCGCTTTGCAGGTGGCCGCGCACCTCATCAAGTGGCATCACAAAACGGTAGCTCCCTGCGTTGCTGGATGTGTACACGCCAAGATCATGCATAGTGCCGCAGCTCTGTTCATATACAGACTCAGCCCTATCATACATTTGTGTCTGAATTGTTGGGTCTGATTGTCCGAGGTTTTGCCACATGAGCCGCGCAATGTGGTGTCCGAGTTCAACAAATAGCGTGCGCTCATCTTGCGATAAATCGAGTTCTCCCATTTTTGCAATATTCTCCGGACAAGCCCACAAGTTCTGCGCTAAATTAGCTCAAGCCGTCATAAGTGCCAATGGGGTAGCCCGCATAATTGATAACGAGCTGCGCAGGCGGAATGCCCGTTAGGGTGGAATGGCTAGGTGTTTTTGCTTATGTTGCTTGAAGGAAAGGCTGGGTTACCGTCACGAAACAGTTGTAGAAAGTCAAAGACCTGCGGCATCTCAGACCTGCGGTAGTGCGAATACGACCTCGCGGAGTCGCCCCCGTGTAAGACGTAGTGATTCTATGCTATAAAGCTCCCCAAAAAGGGGCGCAAAATGGGATATATCCTTAAAAACTCGTGGGCATTGCTGCTGGGCATGTTCCTCTTGATGCTGGGCAACGGCACCCAAGGCACGCTGCTCTCCGTGCGCGGCGCGCTGGAGGGCTTTGGCCCCACCACCATGTCATATGTGATGACAGCTTACTACGTCGGCTTCCTGCTGGGCTCCAAACTAGCCCCCAAGCTCATCCGGCGGGTTGGCCATGTGCGGGTGTTTGCGGCGTTGGCCTCGCTGGTTTCGGCGGCGTTTATTGGCTATGCGATGGCGCCAGACCCTTACGTGTGGGCCGCCCTGCGGTTGGTGGTGGGCTTTGGCTTTTCTGGCGTTTATGTGGTGGCTGAAAGTTGGCTGAATGATGCCGCCACCAATGAAACGCGCGGCCAAGCGCTGTCGGCTTATATGATCATCCAGATGCTCGGGCTGGTGCTGGCGCAATTTCTTATCCTGATGGCAGACCCATCGGGCTTTGTGCTTTTCGCGGTGATTTCTATCCTCGTGTCGGTTTCCTTTGCGCCGATATTGCTTTCAGTTTCCCCCGCACCGGCCTTTTCAGCCTCGCCACCGATGACGCTAAAACGCCTGTTCAAAACCTCGCCCCTCGGGGCTTTCGGGGCCTTCATCCTTGGCGGCGTGCTGTCCGTGCTGTTTGGCATGACAGCGGTGTTCGCCACGGAAAACGGGTTAGCCGCTACCGAAATCTCGTTGCTGGTCGGCGTCAGCTACCTTGGCGCGGTGGTCATGCAATACCCCATCGGCTGGATGTCAGACCGCATGGACCGGCGCTTGCTGATTGTCATCGTCACCGGCTTTGCCGCCATGGCCATATCCGCCGCGCTGCCCTTCGCGGGCTCCTTCTACACGCTCCTCGCCCTTGGCTTCCTCATCGGCTCCACCGGTGGCCCGCTATACTCGCTGCTAATCGCCCACACAAATGATTACCTTGAGCCAGAGGACATGGCCAATGCCTCCGGCGCGCTCGTTTTTCTGAATGGTATCGGCGCGGCGGGCACCCCTGTGCTTGTGGGCCTCGCGATGACCCGCTACGGCGCTTTTAGCTACTATTACGCGCTGATCCTGCTCATGGGCAGCATTGCGGCTTACGGTGCTTACCGGATGACCCGCCGCGAGGCTATCCCGATTGAGGACACCATGAGCTACACCCCCGTTATGCCGCAATCCACCCCGATTGCCGCCGAAGTTGCGCAGGAAGTCGCCATTGAGGCGGCAGAAGCCGAAGATGATGAGGATATCGCATAAATTTCGCTTGCCCGAATCAACATTTAGTCGTTTAGCTAGATTTAGGCTCACTCTTGGGGAACAGGCCGATGACCATTACACCAGACGAAATTATTGATTTTTGGCAAAATGAAGTGGGGCAAAAGGGCTGGTATATCGTCGACCCCGCGCTCGACCAGAAAATCCGCGATCGCTACCTAGATTTCTGGCACGATGTGCGTGCGGGCGAGTATGATAATTGGACCTGTAAGCCCAAAGGCGCGCTGGCCATGCTGATCGCGATAGACCAGTTTCCGCGCAATATGTTTCGCGGCTCGGGCGATAGTTTTGCTACCGATAGCAAAGCCCGCTGCATCGCCAAACGCGCGATTTTTTCTGGCCAAGATATGAAGATCGACGAGCCAATGCGGCAGTTTTTCTATCTGCCCCTGATGCACTCTGAAGTGCTGGCGGACCAAGACACCTGCATTCGCATGTATAAGCAAAATATGTCCGGCGATGGCCGCTTTTTGCACCCTCGCGCGCACCGTGAAGTGATCCGCAAATTCGGGCGCTTTCCGTATCGCAATAAAGCGCTTGGGCGGATGTCTACCCAAGCCGAAAAGGACTATGTGGCGGCGGGTGGTTACGGGGTTACGGTGAAGGAAGTTCAGGCGCAGGCATAGGCCTTCTGGCAAATTCACAACAGACGAAAGCAAGTACTCCCGCCCGTCGGCCGCCGTTTTGCTTCGCAAAACGTGCCCGCCCGTTGGGCGTGGCCTCGCTGCGCTCGGTGCGGCGCGTTAACCATGGTTCTGCTGGGTGAAGAAATGCGCGCGCCGTGTGGTAACGGCAGCGCATTTCGAAGAGAAGAAAAATGGAGCGGGCGAAGGGGCTCGAACCCTCGACATTCAGCTTGGGAAGCTGATGCTCTACCAACTGAGCTACACCCGCAATAGGGCGGTTTGACTTTTCTAAAACAGTGTATCTGCCGTTTCGGTGAGGCGGCGATTGCGGTGCAATGGCGTTCACTGGAATGGCTGATTCATTGTTAAGTCGAACCGCTCTTGGGCTGATTTAGCGCGCGGCTTGCGCGGCGTCAATGCGATTGTGGTTGCCATGCGGTAAAAACCGGCCATTATGTGAACAAGCGTTCAGGAGATGGAAATGGATTTAGGCATAACCGAAAAAGCGGCCCCGCTGATTAAAGCGGTGCGGGAGATGGTGGCAACGGAGATTGCGCCGTTGGAAGCGGAATATCGTAGCGAGGTTGGCAAGGGCGGGGACCGCTTTGTGTATACGCCTCGGATGACCGAGATTTTGGAAGGGTTGAAGGCGGAGGCGCGGGCGCGTGGGCTGTGGAACTTTTGGCTGACTGGAAGCGAAAAAGGTTATGGGCTGAGCACGGTCGAATATGCGTTTCTGGCTGAGGAAATGGGGAAAACGCCCTTGGGGGCGGAGGTGTTTAACTGCTCGGCACCCGACACGGGAAATATGGAAGTGCTGGAGCGCTACGGCGCGGATGAACATAAACAAAAGTGGCTAACCCCTTTGCTTGATGGGGGAATTCGCTCGGCATACTTGATGACGGAGCCGGATGAAGCCAGCTCGGACGCCACCAATATCTCTATGCCTTGCGTGCGTGATGGCGACGACTACGTGCTAGACGGCGAGAAATGGTGGGCCAGCGGGGCCGGTGATCCGCGCTGTGCGGTTTACATCGTGATGGTAAAAACGGGCGGCGAGGAGAGCCATAAATATCGGCGCCATTCGATGATTTTGGTGCCAGCGGATAGCGCGGGCATTGAAGTACTGCGGCCGATGGAGGTTTATGGCCATGATGATGCGCCGCATGGGCATATGCACATCCGGTTTACCAATGTGCGGGTGCCGACTGAAAACCTGCTGCTCGGCGAAGGGCGCGGCTTTGAGATTTCGCAAGGGCGGCTGGGGCCGGGGCGAATTCACCATTGTATGCGGGCTATTGGCCACGCCGAAAATGCGCTGGAATTGATGTGCAAGCGCGGGCTGGCGCGCGAGGCTTTTGGTAATAAAATCGCGCATTTAGGCGCTAATTATGACATTATCGCCGAGTGCCGAATGGAGATTGAGCAGGCGCGGCTTTTGTGCTTGAAAGCGGCGTGGATGATGGACCAAGGCGATGCGAAAGCGGCGGCACCGTGGATCAGCATGATCAAGGTTGTGGCCCCGAAAGTGGCGCTTAAGGTGGTGGATGAAGCGGTGCAAATGTTTGGCGGGCAGGGGATCTCGCAGGATACGCCCTTGGCGGCAAGCTGGACCCATTTGCGCACGCTCAGGCTGGCGGACGGGCCGGATGCGGTGCATCGGCGGCAAGTGGCGCGCGCGGAGTTACGGCAGTATACCAACGAGAAGATTTGATGGATTTCAAACAGATAGAGGGCTATCTTTCAGCGAATGTTGAAGGATTCCAAGGGCCGATTGAGGCCGCCAAAACCCCGTCAGGGCAGAGCAACCCGACCTACATCATTACCACCCCAAGCGGTAAATACGTGCTGCGGAGCAAGCCTGCAGGCAAGCTTTTGAAATCGGCCCATGCGGTAGACCGTGAGTTCAGGGTGCTAAAATCGCTGCATGCGCAGGGGCTTCCCGTGCCCGAAGTATTTGTGCTCTGTGATGATCGCACGATCTCGGACACCATGTTTTACCTGATGGCATTTTCCGAGGGGGAAAACTACGGCGACCCGCGCTTAAAAGGGCTTAGCCCTACGGCCCGCCGTGAAGTGTATGACCAGATGAATATAGGCCTTACACAGGTGCATAAGGTTGACCTCAAACAAGCAGGCCTACAAGATTACGGCCCGCCGGGAAATTATTTTGAGCGCCAATTAAGCCGCTGGAGCAAACAATATGAAGCCAGTGCCACCGAGACCATTCCTGCGATGGATGGGCTTATCAACTGGCTGGCCAGCAACCTGCCGCCGGATGATGGCACGGTGGCGCTCGTGCATGGTGATTGGCGGATTGATAACTTGCTTTTTGATAGCAAAACCAACGCGCTAACAGCCATACTTGATTGGGAGCTTTCAACCCTTGGCCACCCGTTAGCAGACCTAGGCGCGCAGCTAATGCAATGGCAAATGCCCGTGGGCGCTGAGGGGCGCGGGCTGGCAGGGGTAAACCGCGAAGCGCTCGGCATTCCGACGGATAAGGCCTATGTGGCCGATTATGCGGCGCGCATGGGCATCGCTATACCTGATATGCGCTTTTACGTGGCCTTCAGTTTCTTTCGTATGGCGGCTATATTGCAAGGGGTTAAAAGGCGGGCGCTGGATGGCAATGCCTCCAACCCGAAAAAGGCGCTGGCATTAGGGGCCTATGTTGGGCCATTTGCCGAGGCCGGGTTGCAGCAAGCTAAGGCTTAGGGACAACCCCAAGCTTGTCCAGCTCACGGGCCAGCGCGCTGGGATGGGCAGGCTTTGCCGCCGCCTTTAAAGCATCAAACTTTTTGCGTAATGCCGCTTTTTCAGCCCCTTGGCAATCATTCCATGGGCGGCCTTGCAGGCCCATAACCAGCACATAATACCCGATAAAATGGGGCGGGGTGCCAGTGGCCAGCAGCCGCGCATAGGCGGCATCGGCCCCCAACTCCCGCAGCTCATCCGCGCTCGAAATCCCCGCCCGCGCGAAGCTTTTGTCAGAGGCGGGGCCGAGGTTGCGGATGCTGGAGACGGGGTCAGTCATTGGCGCGTTTTACGGAATCTTCAAAGCTGGCTTGGGCGGCTTGCCATGCTTCGCCATCAGGATAAGCCAGTAATGTGGGCAGAAGCTGGTCGGAGAAATCCTCGGAAGCTTCACGCGGCAGAAGCGACGGGAGGTTGTCGATCGAGGTGATCTCAACGCCGTCTTTTAGGGCCTCAAAAGGGGCCTCCCATGTGCTGGGGGCGCTATAAATCGGCAGCGGGTTGAAATCCGAAAACGGGTCGCAAGAGACATCGGAAATCATCCGAAGCTTGCCTTGGCCGAGGTCTTTCGGGCGCACAAGCATTAGGCCAGGGCCTGTCATCAGCACGCAATTCACCATGAGATCATGATTAAGCAGAGCGTCTCGATCAAGATTGCGGGTTTCCTCAATATCCCACTCGGTTACAGTGTAACCCGCCAGCTTTAGGGCCTCGGTCGCCCCTTGGCCCGAGCGCCCCTTGGCCCCGATGACAATCGCGGTTTTGTCGCCAGCCAGCCCGCGCAGAATGTCCTCAACTTCGGCGCGGCTTGCAAAGCTGCTCACCCCGCCTTCAGGGCCAGCTTTACCTTGGGCTTGCGCGAGTTGCCGCCATGCAGCCAGTGCCGCCCCCATCCAACCGGCCCAATAGCCAAAAGCAGCCACGCGGCGGAGGTTAACCGTCAGGTATTCAAGGTCATACAGCTGCCCGCCGCCTCTGGTGAAACGAGAAATTTCAGCCTCCCAGCCTGATTGTTCCTTGTAAAGGTGGGCAAAGTGGATGAAGGGGCTGCGCAGCGCGGCAGGTGCCTCGGGTAGCTCTTTTAGGCCCAGAATGGTGGTGCTTTTCGAGGCGGTTTGCCAGCTGCCTTCGGGAATAATCTCGCAGCCAACCGCTGCATAGTCGGCATCGGAAAAAATACGGCGGGGGCTGTGCTCGACGCTCAGCTCAAAGCCTGCCTCAAGCATGGCTTTTGCGTTTTTCGGGGTCAGCGGCGTGCGGCGCTCGGTGGGGCGGGCTTCAGAGCGGAGAATGAACTTCATAGCGCGATTCCTATTTGCTTAATCTGTGCTATGCTATGCCCCGATGGGGCAAGATGCCACGGTTAAAATTGCCCGTATCGGCTTAGGTAAGGCAAAAGCAAATTCCGGCCCGCGTGGCCATTTGGAGGGACTATGACCCATATCATTATTCTTGGCAGCGGTTTTGGCGCGCTGACCGCCGTTAAGGAAATTCGCAAAGCCAAGGTGGAGGCGCAAATTACCGTGGTTTCGCCCAATAATCACCTGACCTATTTGCCAAGCCTGATCTGGATGCCCTCTGGCCTGCGCAACAGCGCCGATATTGATGTGAACCTTGAGAAGTTTTTCGCACGCGAAAATGTGGTCTGGCACCAAGGTTCGGTGGTGAATGTGAGCGACGGCGGGCGCACGGTGGAAACTGATCAAGGGATCCTGACCAATGATTATTTGATCATCGCCACGGGTGGGCGCTATATCCAGAAGCTGCCGGGCATTAAGGAACATGCGATTATTCCGTGCCAAGGGCCGAGCTTTGGCCAGATGATCCATGACCGGATAAACGCCATGGAGGGCGGCACGATTGCGGTTGGTTTTGGCACCAACCCTAAGGAGCCAAAGGCCGTGCGCGGCGGGCCGATGTTTGAGTTTTTGTTTAATATCGAGACCATGCTGAGGAAGCAGGGGCGGCGGGATAAGTTCAAGCTCGTATTCTTTAACGGCTCGGACAAGCCGGGGATTAGGCTGGGGGAGAAGGCGGTGAAAGGCTTGCTTAGCCAGATGAAAAAGCGCGGGATTGCGACGCATTTGGGCGCCAAGCCTATTCGGATTGAGGCCGATATGGTGGTGACCGAGCGGGAGGAAATTCCGGCGGACCTTGTGCTGATGATGCCGGGGCTGACGGGGCCGCTTTGGCTCGATAATACCGAGCTGCCGCGCTCCTCTGGCGGCTTTGTACAGGGCGATGAAAAGTGCCGCGTTGTGGGCTGGGATAAAACCTATGTGGTAGGGGATACCGGCTCGTTTCCGGGGCCGGAATGGCTGGCCAAGCAGGCGCATCAGGCTGATTTGCAGTCGGAAGCGGCGGTGGCGAATATTATCGGCGAGATGAAGGGTGAGGCCCCAAGCCATGATTTTAAAGCCGAGCTGATTTGCATTGTCGATACGCTGGATACGGGAATTGTGGTTTATCGTAGCGAAAAACGCTCGTTTTTCTTGCCGACCTCAAAGCTTGGGCACTGGGCCAAACGGATTTTCGAGCGCATGTATCTGAAAAGCTATCGGTAGGGTGGGGTTTTACCCCAACAACATCTTCGCACGGTTCCCGACCGCAAAACGCCGCAGCACAACCGGATAGAGCTTATGCTCCAAGGGTAGCAGCCGTGCCGCGAGGTCATCTGCTGTGTCGCCCTCATGCACGGGAATCACCGCTTGGCCAAGAATTGGCCCGCCGTCTAGCTCGCCCGTCACCTCATGCACGGTGCAGCCGTGCACCGCCATACCCGCATCCAGCGCGCGTTGGTGGGTGTGCAGGCCCCGAAAAAGCGGCAGGATGGAGGGGTGGATGTTAAGCATTTTGCCCTGCCAGCGGGCTATGAATTCAGGGGCAAGAATGCGCATGAAGCCCGCGAGGCAGATGATATCTGGGGCCGCTGCCTCTAGCGCTTGGTTTAGGGCCGCCTCAAATGCGGTGCGGTCTCCCCTAAAAGCGCGGTGATCAATGCAGGCGGTCGGAATGCCGCGCGCTTTGGCCTTGGCCAGCCCGCCGGCATCGGGAATGTTTGCCAACACCAGCACGGGCTCGGCAGGGTGGTCGCGCTCCATATCTTGCACCAACGCCTCCATATTGGAGCCGCCGCCCGAGATCAAAATCGCCACCCGTTTTTTCATGCTAGCGTGCCGGAGTAACCCATGCCTTCGCCATTGGTGACAGTGCCGATTTGCAAAACCGTCTCACCGTGCGCCACAAATATCGCGGTGAGGGCCTCGACGCTGTCTGCCGCCACAATCGCCACCATGCCAATGCCGCAATTAAACGTTTTTAACATTTCGGCTTGATCCAGCCCTGCTTGCGCGGCCAGCCATTTTATATCCGGTGGCAGGGCCCAAGCCGAGAGGTTTACCTCTGCGCCAAGCCCCTCGGGCAGCGCGCGGGGCAGGTTTTCAGTTAATCCGCCGCCGGTGATGTGGGCCAGCGCGTGCAGCCCGCCGGCACGGTGGGCTGCGAGGCCCGAGCGCACGTAAAGCTTTGTTGGGGTCAACAAGGCTCTGCCAAGGATTTCGGGGCTGAAAGGGGAGGGGGCGTCCCAGCCCAGCCCTGACTGCTCAACAATTTTGCGCACAAGCGAATAACCGTTGGAATGCACGCCACTTGAGGCCAGACCAAGCAGCACATCGCCTGCCGCCACACCGCTGGGCAGGCTATTTCCGCGCTCCATAGCGCCAACGCTAAAGCCCGCAAGATCAAAATCCCCTTTGGCATACATGCCCGGCATTTCGGCGGTTTCGCCGCCCACGAGGGCCGGGGGGCTTTGTTTGCAGCCCTCAGCAATGCCTGCAACCACAGTGGCAGCCTCATCCACATCGAGTTTGCCAGTGGCGAAATAATCAAGGAAAAACAGCGGCTCAGCGCCTTGGCAAACCAGATCATTGACGCACATGGCGACGAGATCTATGCCCACGGTATCCAGAATGCCGGTATCAA
>JAJRRX010000278.1 GCA_024279075.1 Alphaproteobacteria bacterium
AAGGCCTGCATAAGTGGGACGCCTACTCGACCGCCATTTCCGAAATGTTTGCCCATAGCCACAGCAAGGCCGCCCCGTGGCACGTTATCCGCTCGGATGATAAAAAGCGCGCCCGCCTCGCCGCGATCAAGCTCCTGCTATCGCATTTTGACTATGCCGAGAAAGACGAAACCTCGTTGATGGGCGTAGATGCCGCCATTTGCGGCAGCCCTTCTCTGATGGGCAATGAGGCTGGCCATTGAACAAGCGTAAATCTTACCACCATGGCAACCTGCGCCAAGCGCTGGTCGATGCCACGATTGAGCTGATCACAGAGCGCGGGCCGCAGGGTTTTACGCTAGCAGAGGCCGCGCGGCAGGCAGGCGTTTCTGCCGCCGCGCCTTATCGCCACTTCAAGGGCCGAGACGAGCTTATCGCCGAGGTTGCCCGCCAAGGCTATATCCTGTTTGGTGATCTGTTGGAGCACGCCTATAATGGCGGCAAGCCCACCCCGCTGGCGGCATTTTCCACGGTCGGGCGGGCTTACCTCGCCTTCGCCAAGCGCTACCCCGGCTACTATATTGCTATGTTTGAATCTGGCGTTTCCCTCACTGGTAGCTCTGAGCTGGCACTGGCCTCTGACCGCGCTATGGGCGTAATGACCCAAGCCGCCGAAACCCTAATGGCCCACCTGCCCGCCGCCAAGCGCCCGCCTGCCGTAATGGTCAGCCACCACATTTGGGCCATGTCCCACGGCGTGGTGGAGCTGTTTGCCCGTGGCACCCCCGGCGGCCGCGCGCCTTATTCCCCCGAAGACCTGCTGGAAAGCGGCACCGGCATTTACCTACGCGGCCTCGGAATTATCTCTGAATAAAACTTTTTTCACCAAATCACTTGACCTGCGGCAATTTCACCTTATCTATGTAAATGTAATTAACATTAACATCAGAAAGGACATCGAATGAACACCGCGCTAGACATCCTCAAGCAGGCCCGAGACTGGATAGACAGTCATGGCACTATGGGATGGGTCGCTACAATGATCCTCGGATTTATCTTCGCTGGCCCCCTTGGGCTCGTGATCCTCTTTTACGCGTTAGGAACCGGACGAATGGGCAAATGCAAAAGCCGGCGGCATGGTCGCCACAGATTTCACTCCACAGGCAATACGGCCTTTGATAGCTACAGGGACGAAACCCTGAAGCGGCTGGAAGACGAGCAAGCCTCCTTCCGCACCTTCATGGAAAACCTGCGCGCCGCCAAAGACAAGGCCGAGTTTGACCAGTTTATGGACAACCGAGAGGCCCGTGGCTTTGATGAGGCAGAGGACGTACCACCTGCGCCGACCCAACGCTCAGATTTTGGCGCCATGCCAAACCCTGCCTAAAACACCCCCGCGTGGCCTTCGGGCCGCGCGGTTATCCTATTAGGCAAGGCAAAATAAAAACCTTGCCCAATGCGCGCCGCTCTTGTTAGGCTAAAAATCAAACTACGAGACAGAGATATGCGCCATACCCTTCTAAAGCACCCGCAGTTTTACGTGACAGCGCCACAGCCCTGCCCTTATTTGGAGGGCAAGCAGGAGCGCAAGCTGTTCACCACGCTTTATGAAGAAGGCGGCGTGGCGCTGAACAATTCGCTGAGCCACCAAGGCTTCCGCCGCTCGCAAAATGTCATCTACCGCCCCTCCTGTTCGGATTGCACCGCCTGCCAGTCGGCCCGCGTCAAGGTGCGTGACTTCACCCCAAGCCGCTCACAAAAGCGGGTGCTCAAGCGCAATGCCCACCTAACCCGCAGCCTAAAAACCCCGTGGGCGCGTGAAAGCCACTACCAGCTTTTTGACCGCTACCTGCATTCTCGCCACGCTGATGGCGGCATGGCCGGTATGGACGAAGCCGAGTTTAGCGCGATGATCGAGGAAACCCCGGTGAATACTCGGTTGGTGGAGTATTCGATTTATCATAACGGCGAGAGCATCCCCGTAGCTGTTTGCCTGAGTGATCTGTTGGAAGACGGGTTGTCGATGGTCTATTCGTTTTTTGAGCCTAGCTTGGCCAAGGACAGCATCGGCACTTATATGATTCTTGATCATATCAAGCTCGCGCAAGAGGCAGGCCTGCCTTATGTTTACCTCGGCTACTGGGTGCAGGGCAGCCCGAAGATGGACTACAAATCCAAATACCAGCCCTTGGAAACCTTCCGTG
Organism: Alphaproteobacteria bacterium; assembly: GCA_024279075.1. GTDB lineage: Bacteria > Pseudomonadota > Alphaproteobacteria > Rhodobacterales > Rhodobacteraceae > UBA3077. Next base: position 2,184 of record JAJRRX010000278.1, read on the forward strand.
ATGGGGACTGGCAAGCGCTGGATATCAACGCCGCGATGCCTTCACACCCCCTCGACAGCCAGCCGATCTCACGCCAAGTGGCCGCCATCCACCTGCCGCAAATCAACGATTAACCCGCGTCCAGCATTTCTTCCAATACCTCCCGCGCCCGCACAGCGCCTTTAAACGAGTTTGACCGTTTGTCCTCGTCATTCATCATCATCCAAAGCCCCGTAGACAGGTAAGAATTTCCCGAGAAATTCCGCTCCACCACGGTTATATCCAGCAATGGGTCGATCAACATCAGGTGCCCGCCATAGCCATCTGTGCGCACAACTTCGCCCCGATTATAAAGCCACCAGATATAACCAAAGGAATCAATCGGGCCGTAATTCAGCGGGCCTTCGGTCAGGTCGCTCAGCGGCGAAATCGAGGCCTCGATCCAAGCCGCAGGCACCACTTGCACTCCGTTCCACATGCCGCCTTGCGCCACCATCGCGCCAATGCGGGCAGTATCTCGCGCGCTTAGATACATGTTATACATTTGGTGCTGTGAGCCATAGGTCGGCATAAACCACGGCACACCCATCACCACGTTATCGGCGGTAAAGTCCTGCATCCCCAAAGGCTTGGCTAGAAACTCCCCCATGAAATCACCAATCTCATAGCCGGTTTCCTGCACAAAGATCGTCCCCAATGCGTTAGCATCAAAATTGTTGGAGAAGAAATATGTGCCGGGTTCATGACTATCCCGCACTGGCCGCTCGGTGATCTGGCTATCATGCTCGCCCTCGGCCGGAATATAAATGCCCGAGCGAAACATCAGTAGGTCCTGGACGGTTGCGGTTTTTTCCTGCGCCGTCAAAGGCGGGTTTTCGTCAATCCCCAGCTCGCTTAGCGTTTTGTCGAGGTCGATAAGGCCCTGCTCTACTGCGATCCCGTAAAGCAGGCTCAAAAAGCTTTTGCGCATGGAAGCGGTGTTCATAATTTGGTCCGTCGGGCCGTCCTCGAATATTATCTCCTCCCCGACCAGAATGAGCCGTGCCCGCACGCGGGCTTTTGCTGTGGGCGCGGGCCACACGGCCTCTATTGCCGCCGTATCAAACGCCCGCTTTGCCAGCGCGCGCCCTGTATTGGGGTCAGGGTTTGGCACCAGTGGCAGCGCAAAATAGGCTACCGTTGGCGCTAGGGTAAGGAAGGCCAGAGCGAAAAATTTTTTGAACATTGTGCGCCTCTCAAGTGTTGATATATGTATGTTAATACTATTAACATACAAAGCGCACAGATTGTGTCAAGCCCAGCCACAAACTAAAAAAGCCACCCGCGCTTTCACGCGGATGGCCCAATAATTATAAGGTTAGCCCTAGCTCCCTAGCAAGTTCGGCACAATCGTTACGATCACTGGGAAGGCCCAGAGGATCGCCAGTGCAGCCACCTGAATAAGCACAAACGGCACCACGCCACGGTAGATATGGCCAGTGGTTACCGAGGGAGGTGCCACCCCGCGTAGATAAAACAGCGCAAAGCCAAAGGGTGGCGTTAAGAAGCTGGTTTGTAGGTTGATTGCAATCAGGATCGTCACCCATTTCGGATCATACGACCCACCATAAATCACCGGACCCACGATGGGGATCACGATGTAGATGATCTCTAGAAAATCGAGCACAAAGCCGAGGAAAAACAACACGATCATCACGATTAGGAAAACCTTCCACTCATCATCAAAGCTCTTTAGAAAGTCCTGAATATAGTCCTCGCCGCCAAAGGAGATCAGCACCATATTCAGCATTTGCGAGCCGATCAGGATGGCAAACACCATTGAGGTGACTTTGGCGGTTTCCCGCACCACAGGCGTAAGCACCGCTGTGCGCAGCAGCGTTAGGCAGGCATAGATCAGCCCAGAAAAAGCTATAAAGTAAGCCCCTTGCGCGACCACAATCGCCACCCAATTTTCCCAGCCGACGTTTTCAATGTTGGACCTTAGGTCAAAATTAACGCCGACCAAAAGCATAACCAACAGGGCAAAGCTTGCCTGTAAAATGAACTTGCCGCTGGCATTTTCATCTTTCAGCTTACGGTAAGCGGCCAGCATTATTGCCCCAGCCGCGCCAAGCGCCGCCGCAGGTGTGGGGTTGGTGATGCCGCCAAGAATAGAGCCAAGCACCGCCACGATAAGCACCAACGGCGGGAACACCACGCGTAATAGCTCGTTTTGGCTCAGGCGCTTAGCTGCCGTCATCATGCCATATGCGATCATCAGAAATGGCACCGCCAGCTTGAGCCAGGCTCCGCCGGGCCGCGCGCCTGCCTGAATGAAATACACATCAATAAGAATAGCTGAAAGCACCCCGAGACTGCCAATAATCAGCGGCAGTTTATTGGCCCGAGGGGCCACGCCATATGCAATAGCCAGTGTCAGAGAAACCAGCGTTAAAATAACCGCAAGGCCGGTTCCGAGCGGCGCAGCGTCGGTGATTTTGGCAGATACCAATTCTGCGACTTCTTCAGGCGTTCGGTCAGCGGTTACGGCCCCACCCGTGGCAGCCTTAACCGCGTCCATTTCGGCGCGCATAGTGACGGAGCGGTCCCACATATCCTGCCCGTGTTTCTCTATCATCGCCACTTGGCATTGATCAGAAACATTGGTGCGCAACTCGGGCTGCTCGCCCAGCTCAACAGAAGAGGATACAAACGTGCTTTGGCTGCCGGAAAAGTTCACAACATTCATGCCAATAGCAACGCCAATTATTAAAATTGGTGCAAACAGGAACCATGTGAGGCTATGCCGCCCGCCTTCGCCGTGACCCGAAGCAGATTCTGTTGCGGGCATCGGCGGTGCGTGCTGGGGTCTAAACATGGCATATACAAAAGCATATAGCCCATAAAGGAAGGCAAGGAAAATACCCGGCAAGAGTGCGGCCTTAAACAACACACCCGTAGACAGCGCCGCTGGTTGGCCCAAATAGGTCAGCGCATCTCGACAGCCGAGCGTTAAAGCGCGTTCTTCTTGCGCCGCCGCGTAAAGGTCGCCTGCGAGTGAGCCAAGCAGCACAATCACAATGGATGGCGGAATGATTTGCCCCAAGGTGCCGGAGGCGGCAATGACCCCCGTAGCAAGCTCTGGCGAGTAGCCATTTCGCAGCATGGTGGGCAGGGAGAGCAGGCCCATGGTAACCACAGTCGCGCCTACAATACCTGTTGAAGCCGCCAAGAAAGCGCCCACAATCACCACCGAAACCGCCAAGCCACCGGGCAGCGGGCCAAACACCCGCGCCATGGAGGTCAGCAAATCTTCGGCGATTTTGGAGCGTTCAAGCGTCACGCCCATTAGGACAAACATCAGCACGGCCAGTAGGGTTTCAATGCTTTGCCCAGCAAACACCCGCTCGTTCATCCGGTTAACAACCAGCGAAATTTTGGTGTGAAGCGCGGTTTCCCACCCTGTTGCATAAGGCTGCCTGATCTCGAAGAGTGGTCCGTCTGTCACTGGCAAATCGGGGTATCGGAAGAGCGAAATCGCGTCTCGCGGCACCCCGTCGGCGATCAGCCCCAAATAGGCATCTGAGCGCACATCAACGGCCGCATGTATAAGGTATCCCGATTGATCCAGAACCGCGAGGATACCAAAAGCCAGCGTGCCAGCGCCGCCAATGGCAAAGGCCACCGGAAAGCCTGACATGATGCCAATGAAGAGGCACGAAAATGTAATGATAAGGCCGAGTTCTACCCCGTCTAAACCTAAAAGCATGTCCCTGCCCCTTTAATGAATGGCGGCGGCAATTTCTGCCGTTTCGTCGTTAAGTTTATCAAGATCGAGGTTTTTGCCCTCAGACTTTTTGCCTTCTATGAACTCAAGCAGCGAGCGGTAAAAGAACCCTGCGCCTTGCGCGATCATCATAAAGGCAAAGCTGACCAGCAGCACCTTAAAGAGGAAATAAGCATTAAACCCATTGGGAGAAAACCCAATAAGCTCGATATTTTCCCTTACATAAGGGGCCTTTCCCATCATCTTTTCAAGCGAGAAAGAAGCCGGAAATTTGGGGGTTACAAAGCTACGCCACATAAAGAACCAGCCAAACATCCAGATCAGGAACATTGACGGCATGATGAAAAACAGCGAGCCGAACATATCAATGATGCGCTTGGCGCGAAAGCCTACGCGGGCATATACAAGGTCCACCCGCACATGGCCGCCTTGCACAAAGGTATAAGCGGCAACGAGCGCCACGATCATGGCGTTATACAGCTTCAGCTCTTCGCCAAACCAGCTTAGGTCTTTTGTGAAAACCACCCCGAACGGGCCGATGGAAATTTCGGACACGCGGAAAATCCGTTGCAAAAACACGATCATCACTTGCTGGAGCACCATAAAAAGGCCCGCCCACGCAAAGAAGCGACCAACCGAATTTGAAAACCCTTCGATGATGCGCACAACACCCCAAAGGAAGGGCCGATAAAGCAGGCCAATTATGGTGATAACCAAAAACAGATCAATAAAGACAAATAGAAATTCTTTCGAGGCCCCATAATAGAGGAAGCGAATAAGCGATTCTGGGTCATTGACCCAGTTCAGCCAGGCCATCGGATTGGATAAAGCGGTGTAAAGGTTAATAAAACCTTGCAGCAATTGGGTCCCGACCCAGCTTAGCGCATCAGCCATTCTGATCTCTCTTTGAATATATGAAAATTAATAAAAATGCCCCCCGCCAACAAAAGCGGGAGGCATAATTTATCTGGTATTTTTAGCCAAGAATACGGTCACGCTGTGTGCGGTATGCACTTTCAGCTTTGTCGATCCAACCAGAAGAAGCCAACATTGACTCGTTGTAGCTTGCACGGATTTCAGCAAACAGCGCATCTTCCATATAGCCGTCAAGCACTTCAGCAGACGCCGTGCCAAACGCATCCCAGATGCTGTCATTGAATTCTTTAACCTGAACACCTTCAGACACCAGACGCTGAAGCGCAGCACCGTTGTTGTTAAGGAATTGCGCAAGGCTCCACTGGTGGGTGGCGGCAGATGCATTTTCAATGATCTTCTGGTGAGCAGTCGACAGCTCGTTAAATACATCAAGGTTAGTGGCCAGCGAAAGGCCTGCACCCGGCTCATGGAAGCCAGCGGTGTAATAGATCTTGGTGATTTCCTGGAAACCAGCCACTTCGTCTGCCCATGGGCCGATCCACTCGGTGCCGTCCAGCGCGCCGGAAGCCAGCGCTTGATACACTTCAGAACCAGGCAGATTTTGCACAGAAGCGCCAAGCTTGCCGAGCGCTTGGCCACCAAGACCAGGCATACGGAACTTAAGGCCGTTGAAATCCTCAGGGGAGTTCATCTCTTTGGCGAACCAGCCACCAGCCTGTGCGCCTGTGTTACCAGCAAGGAAAGACTTCAGGTTGAAGATTTCACCAAGCTGGTCGTGGTACTTACGGCCATCGCCGTGCAGATACCAGTTTTGCAGCTCTTGGGCTGTCATGCCGAAAGGCACGGAGGTATAAAAAGCAAAGCCCGGGTGCTGGCCTACAAAGTAGTAGTCAGCGGCGTGATACATGTCAGCTTGGCCCGAAGACACGGCGTCAAATACTTCAAACGCGCCCACAAGCTCGCCTGCGGCTTTAATCTCGACGGTCAAAGACCCGTCAGACATGGCGGTGATTTGGTCAGCAACATGCTGCGCGGCGTCAAAAACGCCAGCCAAGCCACGGCCCCAAGCTGTAACCATAGTCAGCGTGCGGTTGCCCTGCGCATAAGCAGGTGCTGCCAATGTGCTGGCGGCAGCGGCTGTGCCCCCAAGTGCTGCTTTAGTCAAAAAAGAACGACGATCCATAGATAACCTCCCAGTAAGTAGCGCATACATTGGCGCCTGATCGAAAATAGTGTGGGTAAGCTAGCCTGACATACCCCATTTGCCAACCGTAAATTTACGCTTACACATCACGGAATACGAATGAATACAATCTGACGTTGCTACATTGGGCCGCGAAAAATACCTTGTATAAGCTTTTTGGCCAATACTCCGTTAATCACGCAAGAATCGGTAATTATGGAAATTATTTGCGACATTTCGCGCAACAATATTTTTCAAAATAGATTGACGTTTGCCAAATCCACCTTTAAAAATTACCCATGACCAACGCAATTAACATTCTTGTCGTGGTGCTTGAAAAGGCGCAAACCGTGTAAAAACCCAGTTTTTATTCGATTTTGCGCTTGCCTCCAACCAAATTGGAGGCTTTTTTTTTGCATATGAACAAACGATAGAATCAACGGGCCACAGCCCAAAATGGAGTAAAGCATATGTCTCGCGAGATGACCGGAGCCCAAATAGTTGTTGAAGCGCTGAAAGAACAAGGCGTGGACACCGTCTTTGGCTACCCCGGCGGCGCTGTGCTTCCGATTTATGATGCGATCTTCCAGCAAAATGACATCAAGCACATTCTGGTGCGCCACGAGCAAGGCGCCACCCACGCCGCCGAGGGCTATGCCCGCGCCACCGGCAAGCCCGGCGTGGTCCTCGTTACCTCCGGCCCCGGCGCGACCAACGCCGTAACGGGCATGACAGACTCGCTGATGGACAGCATCCCGATGATCGTGCTTTCCGGCCAAGTGCCGACCTTTATGATCGGCAATGACGCCTTTCAGGAGGCCGACACCGTGGGCATCACCCGCCCCTGCTCCAAGCATAACTGGCTGGTGAAAGATACAGCAGAGCTGGCCGAAACCATCCACCAAGCCTTCCACATTGCCACCTCTGGTCGCCCCGGCCCTGTGCTGGTTGATATCCCGAAGGACGTGCAGTTTGCCTCCGCACCCTATAAAACAAAGGCCAAAGCGCCGACAACGCATTACCAGCCACGGGTTAAAGGCGACCTCGCCGAGATCACCCGTGCCGTTGAAGCCTTTGAGCAAGCTGAGCGCCCGATCATCTATTCCGGTGGCGGGGTTATCAACTCCGGCGTCGGGGCCAGCCAGCTTTTGCGCGAGCTGGTTTCGGGGACCAATGCCCCTATCACGTCTACCCTAATGGGCCTCGGTGCCTATCCCGCTTCCGGCGATAATTGGCTCGGGATGCTCGGCATGCACGGCACTGTTGAGGCGAATTTGGCAATGCATGGCTGCGACTTCATGCTCTGCGTTGGCGCGCGGTTTGATGACCGGATCACGGGGCGCACAGATGCCTTCTCGCCTGACAGCTTCAAGGTCCACATGGATATCGACCCCTCGTCGATCAACAAAATCATCCACGTAGATGTGCCGATCATCGGCGATATCGGCCATATTCTGGAAGATTTCCTCAAGGTTTGGAAAGCGCGCGGGCGCAAGACAAAATCTGCCGAAATCAAGAAATGGTGGAGCCAGATCGAAGAATGGCAGGCCAGCAAGTGCCTCGATTTCACCAATTCCGATAAGCTGATCAAGCCGCAACACGCCCTGCAACGCCTTGAAGCGCTTACCAAAAACATGGATCGCTACATCACCACCGAAGTGGGCCAGCACCAGATGTGGGCGGCGCAATACCTAGGCTTTGATGACCCCCACCGCTTTATGACCTCGGGCGGCCTTGGCACCATGGGCTATGGCCTGCCCGCCTCCGTGGGCGTGCAAGTGGCCCACCCCGACAGCCTCGTGATTAACATCGCAGGCGACGCCTCTTTCCTGATGAACATGCAGGAAATGGGCACAGCGGTGCAGTTTAACCTTCCGGTCAAGCAGTTCATCCTCAATAACGAGCGCCTCGGCATGGTGCGCCAATGGCAGCAGCTGCTGCACGGCGAGCGCTATTCGCAAAGCTGGTCAGAGGCCCTGCCTGACTTCGTGAAACTCGCCGAAGCCTTTGGCGGCAAAGGGATTTTAGTGGATGACCCTGCGGATTTGGACGAAGCCATCAAGGAAATGATCGCCTATGACGGGCCGGTGATCCTCGATTGCGTGGTTGAAAAACACGAAAATTGCTTCCCGATGATTCCGTCTGGTAAGGCCCATAACGAGATGATCCTGTGTGACGCCGAAACCGCAGACGCCATTGATGCTGCGGGCAAAACGCGCGTCTAGCATGGCCCCCCTGCTCTATTTCAGCTACGGGATGACCAAAACCGGCTCAACGCTGGCTTTTCAGCTCGCGCGAACGGCGCTGGATCTTTGCGGGTTTCCGCAAGATCAAGTTGCCAGTGCGGCTGGCCCCGCTAACCAAAAAAGGAATTTTGTAAACCATATTTCCGATTCACAACTAGCTGACTTAAAGCAAAAGGCGAAGATACGTGGCTATCCTATTGCTTTAAAAACCCATACACGGCCTGACCCATGTGTTGTAAAAGCCATTCAAAGCGGCGAGGCCATCGCGCATGCCTGCTACCGAGACCCACGAGATATGGCACTATCCATGCTTGACCACGGCAAAAGGTCGCGAGAAAATGGCCGCAAAGCCTTTACCGAGATCGAAACACTTGCCCAAGCCTTTACCAATATTCGCAGCCAACATGACAGCCTCACCGCCTGGCTGCGCCTTCCCCATGTTATGCCGCTATATTATGAAGATATCGCCTTTAATACCGCCGATACAGCACAACGCATTCTTGAACAGCTAAACTTAAAGCTAAACCCCGAAGTATTGGCTGATGTTGTTCTCACACAGCGTTTCACCCAAAAAAACAAAGGTAAACCCAACCGCTACGTTGATGAGATGGATGTGGAGCTGTCTACCAGCATTAAAACAGAATACGCGCCACTATTTAAACGGTTTATAGAAAACCGCGCGCAACTGCCGACCTCAGGCATTCCCCTCCCCGCGCCCCAACATTTACGCCTAACCACATCGGATTAACTAGACATTCACGGCAAAACCAGTGATTTTGCAAAAAAAGGACCACAGCCATGACCCTCCATTTGAAAAAAGGCAGCAGCCGTAAAAGCGCTTATGACCTAAAAAACCCACTTAACGAGTTGGAAGAAACCCACACCCTCGCGGTGCTGGTAGATAACGAAGCAGGCGTTTTGGCCCGTGTGATCGGGCTGTTTTCAGGGCGTGGCTATAATATTGACAGCCTAACCGTGGCCGAAACCGATACAGAGGGCCACCGCTCGCGCATTACCATTGTGACCACCGGCACCCCTGCCGTGATTGAGCAAATCAAAGCCCAGCTTGGGCTTATTATTCCGGTTTACCGCGTCAATGACCTGACAGTAGAAGGCCCCTCTGTCGAGCGAGAAATGGCACTGCTCAAAGTGGCAGGCAAAGGTGAAAAGCGCGTTGAGGCCATGCGGCTGGCCGACATTTTTCGCGCCAATGTCGTGGATAGTACGCTGGAGAGCTTTGTATTCGAGATCACCGGCACCCCCGAAAAAATAGACGCCTTCACCGACCTGATGCGCCCGCTTGGCCTGTCAGACATCGCCCGAACCGGCGTGGCCGCCATGGCCCGGGGCACCTAAGCTCCCCCCACATATTTTCCGGCACTGGTGCGCCGGAAAACTAGCGGCCATAAAAAGGGGGAGCGGCGAACCGCTCCCCAAGGTTATCATTCAGGCTCATCGTTGAGCGCTCGATATAAATGCCTTTCGGCCTGAATGTTGGGAGGGCCAAGCAGACAACCCTCCCCGCCTGTTCCTAACTGCAGCCAGATGTGCCGCCGCAGGTGTTACACTTCATGCAGGTGCCGTTGCGCACGAGGGTGAAGTTGCCACACTCGCCGCATGGGTCGCCCTCATAGCCTTGCATTTTTGCTTTGGTCCGGTTGTCCAGCACTTGCACCGTGGCGGTTGTTTGGGTCGCCACTGTTTCTGACGCCTTAATGCCGCTCAGGTTTTGCGGCATGCGCGAACGCAGGTAGCCAGTGGAGGAAAGCTGTTTGATCAGCTCCAGCGAACTTGCCGCCGAGTCAGATGGTTCTGATACATTCGGTTTGCCCTCTTCTTCGCCGCGCCCGAGGCTATCAAATGTCTCGCCTTCGGGCTGCACATGGGCCAGATCTGTGCGATCAAGGTATGAAATCGCCAGCTCGCGGAAGATGTAATCGATGATCGAGGTTGCAGACTTAATGCTGTCATTGCCCTGCACCATCCCAGCCGGATCAAAGCGCACAAAGGTGAAGGCATCGACATATTCATCCAGCGGCACACCGTATTGCAGGCCCACCGAAATGGCGATGGCGAAGTTGTTCATCATGGCGCGGAAGGCGGCGCCTTCTTTGTGCATATCAATGAAGATCTCGCCCAAAGTGCCGTCTTTGTATTCACCAGTACGCAAGTAAACCTTATGCCCGCCCACAACCGCCTTCTGGGTATAGCCCTTGCGCCGCTGCGGCAGCTTTTCACGGCCCCGCGCGATTTCTTTCACAATCACCTTTTCGACGATTTTCTCTGCCAATACAGTGGCTTGCTCACCCGCAAGGGCTTCGGCCAGCTCGTCCATATCCTCATCATCAATCAGCGCGGAGGAGAGCGGCTGGCTCAGTTTCGAGCCATCACGATAAAGCGCGTTGGCCTTCACGCCGAGCGCCCAGCTGCTTTCATACGCCGCTTTGCAATCCTCAATGGTGGCGTCATTTGGCATGTTTATGGTCTTGGAAATGGCACCGGAAATAAAGCTCTGCGCCGCCGCCATAATCTTGATATGGCTATCGACGGACAGATACCGCTTACCGCTTTTGCCGCAAGTGCTGGCGCAGTCAAACACCACGTAATGCTCTTTTTTCAGGTAAGGTGCGCCCTCAAGGGTCATGGTGCCAATGGCGTGCAGGTTCGCCGCTTCGATCTGCTCTTTCGAGTAACCTAGGTGGTTGAGTAGGTCAAAGGCGGGGTCGTTGAGCTTCTCCTCTGGGATGCCAAGCGCCCCTGTGCAGAAATCCGTGCCCAGCGTCCACTGGTTGAAGATAAAGCGCAGGTCAAAGGCCGAGCCGAGCGCGGCTTCGATTTTGGCCAGTTCTTCCTCGCCAAAGCCATGCCCGAGCAGGCTGGTGGTATTGATCCCCGGCGCATTGCCGATGGAGCCGTGGCCAACCGCATAAGCAATGATTTCCTCGATTTGGGCCGGCTTATAGCCGAGCTTTACCAGCGCGGCTGGCACAGATTGGTTGATGATTTTGAAATAACCACCACCCGCGAGCTTCTTGAATTTCACCAAAGCAAAGTCCGGCTCGATGCCCGTGGTATCACAATCCATCACCAGCCCGATCGTGCCTGTTGGGGCAATCACGGATACTTGCGCATTGCGGTAACCGTGCTGCTCACCAAGCGCCAACGCTTCGTCCCACGCCTTATGCGCAAGGTTCAAAAGCCGCCCATCAGGGCAGTTATCATGGTCGAGCGGCACGGGGGGCACCGCGAGGCCCTCATAGCCCGAAGTCTCCCCGTAAGCCGCACGCTTATGGTTGCGGATCACCCGCAGCATGTGGTCAGCGTTTTTAGCATAGCCCGAAAACGCGCCAAGCTCGGCGGCCATCTCGGCGGAGGTTTTGTAGGAAACGCCGGTCATAATGGCCGTGAGAACACCTGTCAGCGCCCTGCCCTCGTCACTATCATAGCCAAAGCCCATATTCATCAGCAAGCCGCCGATATTGGCATAGCCAAGGCCAAGGGTGCGGAACTTGTAGCTGCGCTCGGCAATTTCAGGCGACGGGAATTGCGCCATCAGCACCGAAATTTCGAGGGTGATCGTCCAAAGCTTGGTAGCATGCATATAGGATGCCGCATCAAAGCTGCCGTCTTTCAGGAACTTTAGAAGGTTCATGCTGGCGAGGTTGCAGGCGGTGTCGTCCAAGAACATGTATTCTGAGCAGGGATTCGAGCCGCGAATCTCGCCATCTTCGGGGCAAGTGTGCCACGCGTTGATGGTGTCGTGATATTGGATGCCCGGATCGGCCGAGGCCCATGCAGCGTGGCCAACCTGATCCCACAAGTCACGGGCCGTGATGGTCTTAGCAACCTCACCATCGGTGCGGCGCAGAAGCTCCCAATCGGCGTCGTCTTTTACGGCTTGCAGGAAGGCGTCGGTGACGCGCACGGTGTTGTTGGAATTTTGGCCGGACACGCTAAGGTAGGCATCGCTATCCCAGTCGGTATCGTAGGTCGGAAATTCGATGCTTGTAAAACCCTGCTCTGCATATTGCAGCACCCGCTTCACATAGGTTTCGGGAATCATCACCTTGCGCGCACCTTTAATGGCGGCTTTCAGGGCGTTGTTCTTCTTGGGGTCAAAGGCATCGGCCTCTTTACCATCCCACACCCGAATCGCACCAAAAATCTCGTTGAGCTGCTGCTCGTGCATCTTGGAGCCAGCCACGAGCGAGGCCACTTTCTGCTCCTCGATCACCTTCCAGTTGATAAATTCCTCGATATCGGGGTGGTCAACATCGACAATCACCATCTTGGCCGCCCGCCGCGTGGTGCCACCAGATTTGATCGCCCCCGCCGCGCGGTCACCAATTTTCAGGAACGACATCAGGCCGGAGGACTTGCCGCCGCCGCCCAGCGTTTCATTCGCCGCGCGCAGCGACGAAAAGTTGGTGCCGGTGCCGGAGCCATATTTGAACAGACGCGCTTCGCGGGTCCAGAGGTCCATAATGCCGCCCTCATTCACCAGGTCATCGGCCACGGATTGAATGAAGCAGGCATGGGGCTGCGGGTGCTCATAAGAGTTCACAGATTTGGTCAGCTTGCCGGTTTTGAAATCCACATAATGGTGACCTTGGGCAGGCCCATCAATGCCGTAAGCCCAGTGCAAGCCGGTGTTAAACCACTGCGGAGAATTGGGCGCGGCCATTTGGGCGGCCAGCATATAGCGCATTTCGTCAAAATAGGCCTTGGCGTCAGCCTCGGTGGTGAAATGGCCACCCTTCCAGCCCCAATAGCACCACGCGCCTGCAAGGCGGTCAAACACCTGCTTGGCAGAGGTTTCTGAGCCATAGCGCGCGCCCTCGGGCAGGGCTTTTAGCGCGGCCTCATCGGGCACCGAGCGCCACAAAAACTCCGGAATACCCTTTTCCTGCACCCGTTTGGTTGCCGCCGGCACACCCGCCTTGCGGAAATACTTTTGCGCCAGCACATCGGCTGCAACTTGCGAAAAGCCCTCGGGCACTTCCATATCGGCGAGGGCAAACACAATGCTGCCGTCAGGATTGCGAATCTCCGAACTCCGTTTGGTGAAAGAAAGCGCACCATATGCGCCGGACTTTACCGAGGTAAATTTACGATCAATCTTCATGCTGTCCCTGCCTAATATACTGCCCTGCTCAAGGGTACTTTGTTATGAAAGCCACTATTTACCTGATGTTGACGACACGCGCCCTGTGCGAGCGGTTTAGTCCTGCCAGCACTATATCTAGTAGCCCTACTGTTGATACACCCTAATTGCAGTATTTAGGACGCCCCCGTCAAACGCTTTATTTACATAATGTGAGGAAAAATATGTTGACGCCACTTTGGCGACATTCCGTTTTTTTTGGCAGATCGCGGGGGCTGGTCGCAGCTTCCCCAAGGGCAGTTTTTACAAAAGATGCGTGTTTTCAAATGCTTTGGCAAAACGGCTCAAAACTTGCTTCAACCCAACATATGGAGAATCATCAAATTCTGAATATGTTGCGCCAGTTTTCGCGATCATTGTATACAATAGTATGTGAAAACTGGTCGGGGCGATAGGATTCGAACCTACGACCTACGGTACCCAAAACCGCCGCGCTACCAGGCTGCGCCACGCCCCGACCTTGGGCCATCAGATAGACGGTAACGCGGGGAATGAAAAGCGAAAAA
>JAJRRX010000279.1 GCA_024279075.1 Alphaproteobacteria bacterium
GGCCCTGCCAATTTCCGCAGCAGCCGTTGGCCCGCCAGCCCTGCCGCCATGCGCGGGGCAAACTTTCCCGCAGCGGGCAACACGCCGCGTAGCGCTGTCAGGGCGGCATCCAGTTTAGCCGCATGGCTTTGCGCGCTACCAATTTTTGCTTTTGTTTCTATCACATGGCCAGAAATCACTTCATTTGCTTGCCCCACCGCCCCCTCTGTGCGCTTGAAAAACAGGTTGAGCGGGATTTGCCGAAGGGTGGGCAGCATGGCCCAAACCAACCGCCCTAACTTAAAGCGCTCGCCCTTTTCCAAAAGGGCGGAGCGGCTGGCAAGCTCAGCCACGGCGGCTTGGGCAATCTGATCTGCCACAGCCATCATATTGATGAACATTTTGCCAAAACGGCGGTTGCGTAACAGCGGGGAAATATCGCCGTAAAGCCGCCCGCCGATATCATGCAGATAGCGGTATTCGCCGTTTTCATCCAAACCCACAGGAGAAAAGTATTTCCAGATCGACACCGAAAGCGGCGGCATCGGGTCGGTCATCACCTGCAAATGCGACAGGCTGAGGAAAACATGGTAGGCACCATCGTTAGGCTTAGCGAGCGGGTAAAGCGAGGTGATGGGGCGGGATTGCGTAATGAAAATCTCTTCACCCTCCAGCGCCCATTCGATATCCTGCGGCACGCCGTAATGCGCCTCGATTTTACTGCCAATATCGGCCAAGGCTTTGATTTGAGCATCCGTAAGCGCAGCGCGTTTCCGCTCGGACTCTGGCAGGTCCACCGTTTCAGTGCCGCCTTCTTTCAGCGGCAGAATGGCAATTTTTTTCTCGGCAATTTGGCGGCTGAGTATCTCGCCATTGCGCTTGTCCACACGGTAAAGATCAGCGCTCACCAGCCCTGAAACAAGCGCCTCACCAAGGCCAAAACTGGCATCTATCGAGTAGGTATTGCGGTTTTCTGAAATCGGGTCAGCGGTGAAAAGAATGCCGGAAACATCGGGCATAACCATGCGCTGGACAACGGCTGAAAGTGCCACAAGATGGTGCGGGAAATCATTTTGAATGCGGTAGAGAATGGCGCGGTCGGTGAAAAGCGAGATGAAACAGTTTTTGACTTGCGCAAGAATTTCAGCCTCGCCGATGACATTAAGATAAGTGTCTTGCTGCCCTGCAAAAGACGCGCTTGGGAGGTCCTCTGCGGTGGCAGAGGAACGCACGGCATAGGCGAACTCTGGGCCAGAAGCTTTCCAGCTTTCTACGATCTCTTGCGCCACGGTTTCAGGCAAATCATGCGCGGCCATTAGCCCGCGCACCGCTTCGCCTGCCGCACGAATGCTGTTAAGGTCACTCGGGTCCAACCCCTCCAGTGCCGTATAAATTTGGCTTTCAAACGGCGCGATGAAAGCGTGATAACCAACGGTGGTTACACAGAACCCCGGCGGCACAGGAAAGCCCGCGCCTGTCATCTCGCCAAGGTTGGCACCCTTACCGCCAACCTGCGCAATGTCCCCCTTTCGGGTATTTTCAAAACTTTTGGTGAAGTCAGGCATGGTTTTCTCCTGTGGTGAGAGACTGGAAAAGCTGGCAAATTGAACGGCTGGCGGCGGCGATATCAAGTGGGCTATCAGAGGGCGCTATTACCGCCTGCGCGTGAACCATGCCAAACAGGTTGGTGGTGAGAAGTGCCGGAGAAATGCTGGCTGAAATGTGGTCCGCTTGCTGGTGCTTCTGGAAAAAGGCTTCGAGTTTGGAAAAGGTCGAGTTGCTGTCATCCCGCAGGGCGCTCAGGTAGGCGCGGTCAGCCTGATTGCCGGAAAAAATTAGCCGCACGAGGGTTTTGTGGGTGTGCATAAAGCCCAGCATATGAGTGGTGATGATTTCAAGTTGAGCGGGAAAGTTAGCGCGGGTTTCCGGCGGGAAGGCCGGCAGTTTATCACGCGGGGTTTGGCGCGCGATGAAGGCTTTTATCAGGCCTTCCTTATCGGTAAATCGGCGGTAAATAGTGGCGGGGCCAACCCCTGCGGCCTCAGCAATAGCCTCGACCGTGGCGGCCTTAAAGCCCTGCGCTTGGGCCACATCTAGCACGCCTTGCATGATGCGGGCCTCTACATTTTGCGCATCGGCTCCAAGCAAAGACAGTATTTCTTCTTTGTTTCCTAGGTGTTTATAGATCGTGGGGCGAGA
>JAJRRX010000280.1 GCA_024279075.1 Alphaproteobacteria bacterium
TGGAAACGCCACGGAAAGCTCCAGAGAAGTGCGCATTCTCAAAGACTTACGCGGCGAGATTGAAGGGCGAGATGTGCTGGTTGTGGAAGATATCGTTGATACCGGCCACACCCTGCACCACGTTTTGCACCTGCTAGAGGCCCGCAACCCCGCACGGTTAATGACCTGCGCCCTGCTCGACAAACCCTCGCGACGGGAAACCAGCGTAAAGGCGGACTATATCGGCTTTGAAATCCCTGACGAGTTTGTGGTCGGCTATGGCATTGATTATGCCCAAAGAAACCGCAACCTACCCTATATCGGATCGGTGCGGTTTACGTCATGAACCTGTTTTGGCTCCTGCGCCTGCGCAAATGGGCCACCCACCCGCCGAGCGCAAAAATGCGCTGGCTCATTTTGGGCGTGGTTCTGGCCAGCCTCGCCCTCTATTTTTACGAGCAGGCCTTTGGCTGGCCTGAATGGCTAACCGTCAATAAGGGCCGGCGCTAAACGCACAGGGAATTGAATTTCCGAATAAATGCCTTTTGAAGCTCCTCATCCGAGAGCAAGTCTACTTTATATCTCCATACATACGCTTCTAGGTCTTTCTGAAACAAATCCCTTTGGAGGTAAGTTACGCCCCCATCCACAGAGATGGTTTCTGACCGCTTTGGATTTGCCGTAATGCGCCAATTCCCCGTCGTTCTCGCTTCGTGCAATAAACTGCATCGGACGTCGGAATAGAAATCTTTACTTTGCGTGACTTCGATTCCTAACTGCTTTGTTAAAAACAACGTGAATATTTTTTTGCTACAGTTTTCATAAGTCCAATCGCTATCCTTGCCCTCACATGCATTACAATAACTTGATCCGTTTGGGGATCCCTTCTTAAAACTCATTCCATCCCGCGTTGTTTGCAAAAACTCAATCAATGCACATTGTATAGAAACAATAGAAAATCCCTCCCCATTATTCCCGCCGGGATCTTGAAGCCTTTTGATCGGCGCAAAGTATCGTGTCGTTAGCCGTTCGAGAAAAAAGTCTTCGTAGGCGTCACTCCAATTGTGTGGATTTTTTTCAAGGCTGTCCCTAAGTATTTTCCAGTCATTGCACGTTCTATCGCCAGCGATCTGCATAGCATTATTAGGGCTGGTTACTGATACGTTTTCCATTTTTAGCTACCAAATTTCGCCAACCGCGCCTCGCGAAGCTGGGCAAAATCATCGCCCGCGTGGTAGCTTGAGCGCGTGAGCGGCGTGGATGACACCATCAAAAATCCCTTGCCAAAGGCCATGCTCTCATAAGCCTTAAACTCCTCGGGCGTCACAAAGCGCATCACCTCGTGGTGCTTGGGCGTAGGCTGCAGATATTGCCCGATGGTCAGAAAATCCACATCCGCCGCGCGCATGTCGTCCATCACCTGCTGCACGCCCTGTTTGTCCTCGCCAAGGCCCACCATAATGCCGGATTTAGTAAACATCGTCGGGTCCAGCTCCTTGACCCGTTGTAGCAGCCGAAGGCTGTGGAAATACCGCGCCCCGGGCCGCACCGTGGGGTAAAGCCCCGGCACGGTTTCAAGGTTGTGGTTAAACACATCCGGCTTGGCTTTCACAACAATTTCAAGCGCTTCCGGCCCGCACTTAAGGAAATCCGGCGTGAGCACCTCGATGGTGGAACTAGGCGAGCGGTGCCGAATAGCGCGAATGGTTTGCGCAATGTGCTCCGCCCCGCCATCAGCTAAATCATCACGGTCAACCGAGGTAATCACCACATGGTTCAGCCCCAGTTTTTCCACAGCATCAGCCACCCTGCCGGGCTCAAAAACATCCAGCGCATCGGGCCTGCCCGTGGCGATATTGCAAAACGAGCAGCCCCGCGTGCAGATATCACCCATAATCATCATCGTGGCGTGGCCTTGCGACCAGCATTCTCCCACATTCGGGCAACCCGCCTCGGCACATACTGTCGTAAGATTGTTATCTTTCAGTATCTTACGGGTTTCACGATAGCCTTCCGACGTGGGAGCTTTTACCCGTATCCAGCTTGGCTTCCGCAGGATAGGCGTGTCTTTTTTATGCGCCTTTTCAGGGTGGCGCTGGGATTTATCGGACAGATTTCGGCTCATAAGAAGCTCCTAAAAATGAATGGCGCGGCCATAGGCATCGAGCACGCTTTCGTGCATCATTTCGCTCAGGGTCGGGTGTGGGAAAACGGTGTGGAACAGGTCTTCTTCCGTGGTTTCCAGCTGCCGCCCGATCACGTAGCCCTGAATAAGCTCGGTGACCTCGGCGCCAACCATATGCGCGCCCAAAAGCTCACCGGTTTTGGCATCAAAAATGGTTTTGACCATGCCTTCGGCCTCGCCCAAAGCAATGGCTTTACCGTTGCCCATAAAGGGGAAACGGCCAACCTTGATCTCCAAGCCTGCCTCTTTGGCCTTGGCCTCTGTCATACCCACACTGGCAATCTGCGGCTGGCAATAGGTGCAGCCTGCGATGCTCTCGGGCTTCACCGGATGCACCTTTTGCCCCGCAATTTTCTCGGCTACCATCACGCCCTCATGGCTGGCTTTATGGGCGAGCCACGGTGCGCCCGCGATATCCCCAATCGCATAAATTCCCGGTATTTTGGTGGCGCAA
>JAJRRX010000281.1 GCA_024279075.1 Alphaproteobacteria bacterium
CCAAACACCAGCACAAAAACCAAAAGATCCGTGATAGAGAACCGGCTTTGCCCAATGGAAACCCCAGCATTTAGCCATTCCCAAATATTTTGCAGCTCGCTCCGGCTGGCGCCCCAAATAAGCGCCAGCACTGGCATTGCGACGAGAATCAACAGAAAAGCTACAAAAATCGGGATAAGCCGTGCTTGGTCTTTGCGGCTCCCCATTTCGCCTTGACCATCAACCCAACGCTCCAAAAAGGCGCGAAACAGGTCAAACAACACCAAAAGCGCGGCCAAAAAGCCCAGTGTGATAATAGTAGGGAAGGTCAAATACCGCCCCGCCGCAAAGTAGCCAAGTGCGGCCAGTATAGGCGCGGAAATTGAGGTAAGAAACAGCGCTTGCGCCAGCAAAGCTGCAAAACTATGCGCGGCGGGCTCTGGCTCATCATCCGGCACGGGGGGCTTGGCGCGGGTTATGCGCGCCAGCCGGAACAGCAAAAACGAAGCCACGGCGATCAGCGGGAAAAACAACACCGCGCGGGATTCAGTGGAGAAATTCCCTTGGTTTGCCATTGCATCTATCAAGATAGATAGCGCAACAATGATCCCCAGCCCGAGGCTGATTTTATAGCCAACAGCCGGGGCAGACACGCCAATAAGATCTACCGGATTGTTTTTGCTGCCAAAAACAGAGCGCCCAAGCCACGGGGCTGCGACCAAAGCAAAGGCCGCCATTGGCAATACATTAAGGATAGCGATGCCGCGTAGGCCAAGGATATCTGCCGAATAAACCGCAAAAATCAGGGCCGCAGCCCCAAGGCTCGGGGCGATCAGTTTTGAGAGGTTCATCAACGCCAACTGCCAGCTAGAGGCCTCCTCGCCGGCTTGCAACACCTTGCCAACCAAACGGGTAAACCGCGCCCTCAGCCAAAAGAGAATGACCAAGCCAAGCAGGCCGACAAAGATCGCCAGCGGTGCTTTTTGCGCCAAAGCCTGCCGGCTGGCATCGTTTTCAAGGTTGCCTTTAACCTCGCCCCACATCCGGCTGGTATAATCCGACACATCGGCCAAGGCCGCCCCCCACAGCGACGGGTTTATCGGCACAGGGCCACGCTCAACA
Source organism: Alphaproteobacteria bacterium (assembly GCA_024279075.1). GTDB lineage: Bacteria > Pseudomonadota > Alphaproteobacteria > Rhodobacterales > Rhodobacteraceae > UBA3077. The sequence goes on from JAJRRX010000281.1 coordinate 1,102, forward strand.
AGCTGCTGGGAAAAGCGCTCGCGGATCAATTCGTTGATCTGGTTGATCAGCCCATCAAGCCGCTGGAAGGCCTCTTGCGCCACAGCCAAAGGCACGCGCGCAATCAATATCTCTTTTTCCAACTCCGCGCGGCGGCTTGCAAGCTCTGGCGCTTCGGTGCTTCCCTCTTCAGGCGCCGCGCCAAGGGCATCAAGCTGGGCCTGAAGTAGCCCGACCTTTTGCGCTGCCTCATCCTCTACCGCCAAGGCCTCAGCCCGTTGGGTGGCCAAATCGGCCCGCAGGTTTTCAAGCGCGGGCGTGGAAGCAAGCTTGGCTTCCAAAATCCCTTCAGCGCGGGTGGCCGTGGCCGCCCAGTTTTGCGCCATTTCAGCGTTAAATGTATCTTGCGCCAAGGCTGGTAGGCCCAGCGTAATTAGCGTGGCCAGCACGGTGAAAAAAGACCTGAAAAGCGGCATAGTAACTCCGAAAGATTGATTCGGGCGTAAGCTATCAGCCTATGCGGACATCCGGTAGTGGGTCCGTGGCCGCATCCAGCCAGTTTGGCACCGGCAGCGCTTTTTCGCGCAAGAAGGCGGGGTTAAAGAGCTTGCTTTGGTAGCGGGTGCCATAATCGGCCAGAATGGTCACAATGGTATGGCCTGGTCCCATCTCTTTGGCCATCCGCATCGCCCCTGCAATGTTAATACCGCTGGAGCCACCAAGGCACAGGCCCTCTTGCTGCAACAGATCAAACACCACTGGCAGGGCCTCAGAATCCGGAATGTTATAGGCCATATCCACCTCAAGGCCTTCAAGGTTTTTGGTAATCCGCCCCTGCCCGATGCCCTCCATAATAGAGCTACCCTCCGAGGCAAGCGCGCATGTGGTATAATAGCTATAAAGCGCCGCGCCGTCTGGGTCCGCCAGCCCGATTTTTACATTTTTATTGCGCGCCCGTAGCGCCAATGCCATGCCCGCCAAGGTGCCGCCTGAGCCAACAGCACAAATAAAACCGTCGATTTTACCCTCGGTTTGGTCCCAAATCTCCGGGGCCGTGCTCTCAATATGCGCCTGCCGATTGGCGACATTATCAAACTGGTTAGCCCAAATCGCCCCGTTGGGCTCGGTTTTATTGAGCGCCTCGGCCAAGCGCTCGGAGTAGCGCACAAAGTTATTCGGATCTTTATAGGGCTTGGCTGGCACTTCAACCAAAGTGGCCCCTGCCAGCCGAATCATATCCTTCTTTTCCTGAGATTGCGTCTCGGGAATAACAATCACAGTCTTATACCCCATCGCCGCGCCCACTAAGGCTAGCCCGATGCCGGTATTGCCCGCCGTGCCTTCAACAATCGTGCCACCGGGGCGCAGCGTGCCATTGGCCACCGCATCATTGATGATAAACAGCGCCGCACGGTCCTTTACCGATTGGCCGGGGTTTAAAAACTCAGCCTTGCCAAAAATCTCGCATCCTGTCGCTTCAGAAGCAGCGTTAAGCCGGATCAGGGGCGTGTTGCCCACAGCGGCGGGCAGATCGTTATAGGTGTTCATCATTTAGCTCCTTCGGGCGACGCGTTACCCTTTTTTGTTAAACATTTGATAGGATTTAGCAAGCGTAAGAGATTCTTTTTGGCAGGAATAGCTGGTCCCCAAAAGCCGATAAAAGTATTCTTCTGGAATATTAGTATCACATTGTTATTATTAACTTTATTCGAGCTTTGAAAATTTATTCACCTGGGTTAATAGTTTTGATATGCCTTTAACTTGCAACAGCATAAATCAGCTCTCCTTACTTGATGCGGAACTAAAAAGAAGTCGCTTTAGGCAAGGATTTGCCGGAAATCCAAAAATCGCACATCAACCTACCCATAGGAAAACCCGCCTGTTAGAAGGCCTTAATTGATTTATGAATAAGAGGTTTTTTCAATGTTTCCCAATCGCCGCCAGTTTCTGGCACTCTCCGGTGCCGGCCTAACCATCGCCAGCCTACCCGCCGCGCCAGCATCTGCCAGCAGTGCCACACGCCAATTTGCCGTCTATCTTGGCCGAAGGAAAGTGGGTGAATCCACAGTGCGCCTAAGCCGCAGTGGCGGCCGGGTAGACGCCGAGATAAACGTGAGCCTGCACCTCAACATCCTTGGCCTGATCAAATTTGATTACCAGCTCAGCAACCGTGAAAGCTGGCGGGATGGCGTGCTGCAAGAAATGCGCTCCCGCACCAATAATAACGGCCCTATCGAGTATGCCAATGCCAACCGCACGGGCAGAGGTTTGGAAATGGAGGGCAGCGGTTTTCAAGGCATTGTCGAGGGCAACCCCGCCACCACAAGCTATTTTACCAGCGATTTCCTTGAGCGCCCCACATGGATCAACACCCAAAACGGCAAAGTATTTACGCCATCAATAGGCCGTGTCGGCGCGGCTAATTTCACCACCGATGAGGGCAGCACCCCCTGCACCCGCTATGCCATTCGGGGTGGGGTGAACTCAGACCTTTACTACGATAGTAATTTTGAGTGGATGGGCAGCAGCTTTAGCGTCGCTGGCCGCACAGCACGCATTGCCATGTCCAGCCGAGGCGGGTCGCTTAATCAGGTTTGGCGAGGCTAGCCGCGGGCACAATGGTGCAGCGCGGCGCGCGCAATGCTGCAACACGCATAAGGGCTAACGCGCCGCCACGGCCCAAAGGCAAGGGGCGTTTGCGCCAGCAAACACCGCGCGCCGAGGGTAACACGGGAGCGGCGCAGCGCAGGTGCTAGCTCGATCCTCTTTTACAAGACCTTATCCAACGCTTTAATCAGCTTTGCCACTTCTGCCTCGTTGGTATAGTGCACAAAGCTCAGCCGTAGCGCCCCATGCTCTGGCGCAACCCCCAGCGCTTGCAGCAGTCGCACCGCATAAAAATCACCGCCACCCGCCATAATACCCTCAGGCACCAAAGCTTGCGAAAGCGCATATCCGGGCCTATTTCCCACCACAGACACCGTTGCCACCCGCCCTGTAGCACTTTGGGGCCCAAGCAAGCGCACATCATTGCGGCCACGCAGATAGTCAATAAGCGGTGCCAAAAGAGTGGCCTCATGGGCGGCCGTTATAGCGTGCACCGCCCTTCCCCGCGCAGCAGCATCCGGCTCGGGGTCAAAGTGGTGGGCATGCACGGCATCAAGGTAATCCACCATCCCAGCGCTGGCCGCAATTTGGGCATGGTCCGGCCCCGCTGGGGTGAAGCGTTTATAGCGCACACCCTCGTTAAAATAGTGCCCTTGGTTGGGCAGCACATCGGCCAGCGCGCGCTTGATCGCCATAATCCCTTGGTGCGGGCCAAAGGTTTTATAAGCGGAAAACAAGTAGATATCCGCGCCTAGCCCGCCAATATCCGGCAGCCCGTGCGGGGCGGCGCTCACGCCATCCACACAGCTATAAGCCCCTGCCGCGCGGATAATCTCGCAAATCTCCGCCACGGGGTTGACCTCTCCCACAAGGTTGGACACATGCGGAAAACACACCAATTTCACCCGCTCATCCAACAAGCCTGCCAGCTCTGCTGGCTCCAAATGTCCGACCTCGTCCACCTGCCATTCGCGCACCTCAATGCCGCGCTCTGCCAGCCGCCGCCAAGGGCCGGTATTGGCCTCGTGGTCTTGGTTGGTCACGATAATTGCATCGCCCGCCTTAAGCATCTGCCCAAAAGCCTGCGCCAAAACATAAGTGTTTTGCGTGGTTGACGGCCCAAAGCTCAGCTCATCTGCTTTGATATTCAACACCTTTGAGAGCCGTGCCCGCGCCTCATCCATCTCCTCGCCCGCCAGTGAACTGGCCTCAAACGGGTAATAGGGCTGCACCTTGCGCTGTTTATAATACCGTGTGAGGCGCTCAATCACTGGCCCGCAAGTATAGCTCCCGCCAGCATTCTCAAAAAACGCTTGGCCTTGCAGCGGGGCTTCGCTAAAGGCTGGAAACTGGTTGCGGATGAAATCTATGTCGAGCTTGGTCATAAGTAAATCCTTGGTCAAATTGTTGGCTGCCATGCGCCCTCTAAATGCGAGGCTTCTTGGTCTCCGGGCCATGGCGGCATTGAAATGCAGATGAACTTCAAATCAACATCCCCTATATTTCTATACTGAAACGCCGTGCCAACCGGAATGTCAATTGACACTCCAGTTTCTAGCCGCGTTACCCGCTCTTCATGCCCATCCTTGCGCCAAATTTCACCAATGCCC
>JAJRRX010000282.1 GCA_024279075.1 Alphaproteobacteria bacterium
CACATCCGGCATGAGTTCCCTACCCAAGACGCCCCGTTCTTTCGACCCGGCAGCCGTGGTGCCGAAATTCACAGCTCGGTCTTGCCGCAGCCCGACGAGCCAGTCATTTTGAAACATCGGCCCAACAGCTTTGTAGGCACGGACCTGCAAGCGCACCTTGATGCGCGCGGCATAAAATCCTTGGTCCTCGTCGGCGCAATGTCACAAATGTGTATAGATTCAACCGCCCGCGCCGCCGTTGACTTGGGCTATGCTGTCACCATTCTTGAGGACGCCTGCGCTGCAAAGCCGCAGAGCTTTAACGGGATGGACCTGTCAGCAAAAACCGTTCATGCCGCCATAATGGCCCCACTCGCCGGAAGTTTTGCAAATGTGATTACATGCGGCTCCTATATAAGCGACTCCGCTCAATAGGAGCACACATGCTATCGACAACGCTCATAGCAAGCGCTAGCGGTGCCCCGTCTCTTTCTTCAGCGCTTTCACCGCGTCCATCTCAACCGGCAAATTGGCGGCCCAAACTACATCGCCCCGCCGCACGCCGATATCCTTTAGTAAATGCGGGCTAAGGTTGTGGATTTCGCGCAGCTGGCGCATATCACGCCGCCGCTTGGCGCGGGTTTTGATAAAACCGGCAACGCGGCTCAGCAGGCTGGTTTCGCTGGCCCTAAACTCATTTGATACACAATCTGTCATTTTCTTTCTCCTTTTGTTTGATGTCTCGACATTGCCGCGCATCTATGCTTTAATCAAACGAATAGATTTGAAGTTACCTGTGAGTTTTTCTAATACCTAGGAGCGACCACCATGAACATTGCCGTCACCCCTCAAGTGCCATTGCTGGACCTTGACCTGCTAAAAACCCTTGTTGCCATTGCCGAAACCGGTAATTTTTCAGCCGCCGCCGAGGTGGTTTTTCGCTCCCCCTCCGCTATATCTATGCAGATCAAAAAAATGGAGGCCCTGCTTGGCCGCCCGGTGTTCATCCGCGATTCCCGCTCGGTAACGCTCACAGAAGATGGCGAAGCCCTGCTCCTGCACGCCCGTCGCGTGTTGGCGCTGAATGCCCAGATCATCTCACAATTCATCCGCCCCGATGTGGCCGGCACCGTGCGCCTCGGGGCCACAGATCACGCCGCCGAGGCCTTCCTGACCGAGGCCTTGCGCCGCTTTGCCCAAACCCACCCCTCTGTTAGCGTTGATGTTACGGTTGATCATTCTTCAAGCTTGCGCACCAATGTGGAGCGCGGCGCAATGGATATTGCGCTGGTCACCTGCCAAACGACGCAAAACCAAGCCCCCGAAATTTTGCGCCAAGAGGCCTTGGTTTGGGCTGGCATGAAAGGCGGGATTGCCGTTGAGAAAACCCCATTGCCCATTTCTGTTTGGGAAGAGGGCTGCATATGGCGGCAGGCCGCCGTAAAGGCGCTGGACTCGCAACAGCGCGATTATAACGTCACCTTCAAAAGCTCCAATATTTCGGCGCAAAAAGCCGGTATCAAAGCCGACCTTGCGATAGCCCCGCTTCCGGCCTCAGCCCTTGGTGGTGAGGTGGAGGAAATTGACTCCCGCCACGGCCTCCCTGCCCTACCTGATTATGCCATCGGCATGATCATCACCCCAAACGCCAGTGCGCCAATTAAAGCTGTGGCAGACCACCTGCGCGCTACGGTTTCGCAGCCCTGACCTTCGTGAAGGCTTCAGGGTTTTGCATCAATCATAAAGCGCTCAATCGCCAGCGCCGCCCGCTCAAGGTTTTGCTCAATCGCACCATAAATTTGGTAAACCTCGGTTTCTTTCGGGTTCAGGCTTGGGGCGCTTTTGGCAAAGGTTTCAAGGGTTTCAACACTGGTAATATTAGGCAAAGAGTCCATTTTCGGCCATCGGTTATGCAAAACCCCCACCGGAATGCCAGCGTAAATCGCATCCAGAATAACCGAGGAAACATGGGTAACCACACCGTCACAATGGCTCAGAATATCATGGATGGAATTATAGGCAAAATCTCCCGTATGGCGATCCATAATCAAGATATTGCGGTGTTTGGCCAACAGGGCTTGGTCATCTTTTTGATAATCCGCATCCTGCCGCCCGCGATGGGGGCGCAAAATCAGTAAAACATCGGGGTTTTGAGTGCAAAATTCATCACAGATACTATAAAAATCTGCCTGATCGCCTGTGCCCCCGCGCGCCAAATGGTCGCCAAAGCTGGTGCATATCAGCAACCTTTGCTTAAACTCAGCAAAAAAAACCGCCTTGCCATTGGGCAATTCCCGCGCCTCGGCATAAGCTTTTTTAATAAACCCAACCTTTTGAACCCGACCTACAATATCATCTTCAATAAAGGCGGACTCCGCCACGTCGAACTCATCCCACCAAAGCAATAATTTGGAATACCAGCGCAGCCCCAACGCCCCCGCAGGCCAGTTTATCCCGCTTTGAAGCAACCCATGCTGGACAAAAATCTGCGGCGTGCCAGAGGCTGGCAAATACCAATCACGTGGGCGCGAGGCCTTGCGATAGGCCAATGGGTCACTATGAGACAAGACTGCATCTGCGGACTTAATCGCCGCAAAGCTCAGCAGTTCAATGCGCGCACGGTGCTGGCGCTTAACCTTAATTTTTGTCGCCGCCAGCGCTTTTGCAATACCGGCTTCAATACGGGGCAGTCGCGCATCCAAAATCACCTTCACCGCAATATTATCCCGCTCATTCAAGCGCTCAAGCAGCGGAAAGCAGCTTTCAAAAAGCGGCGCATGGGTGAAATAACAGAGGAGAGTCGTTTTGCCTGCGCCAGCCATTTGGCCATCTTTATTTTGATTGTGTAAAAGCGCCCCAATGGGCCTCGTCAGCGGCTTTTATAGCCTTATCGTGCGTAGTTGCAATTTTCCTCATCCAATATCCGCTTCAACTCGCCAAAATGCCGCTCAGCCTTCTGCGGATACCCCGCCATTTCCACAGCCGTTTTCTCGGCAATTTTGTCGGACAGCACCCTTAAAGGCCGCCCCGTTTGCAAGGCCCGAATATACGTGCCCGCCGCCCGCTCAAAATGGTAAAGGCGGCTATAGGTATCCGCCACGCTATCGCCCGCCACCAGTATGCCGTGGTTGCCCATCACCATCACCTGCTTTAGCGGGTCGTCAAACAGCCCGGCGCAGCGCGTGCCTTCGCCTTCAAACGCCAACCCGCCAAATTGCTCGTCATAAATTATCCGGTTAAAAAACGTCGCGGTGTTTTGCTCAATCGGCAGCAGGGTGCTATCCGCCAAGCTCGCCAGCACTGTGGCGTAATCAGAGTGCACATGCATCAGGCACTTGATATGCGGGCACAACCGATGCACCGAGCCATGCAGCCCCCAAGCGGACGGGTCCGGCGCGTTGGGGCGGTTCATGGTCTCAGGGTCATTGGCATCAATCAACAGCATATCCGAGGCTTTGATGCGGGCAAAATGCATTTGGTTCGGGTTCATCAAAAACTGGCTACCATCAGGGCTAACAGCAAGGCTAAAATGGTTCGCCACCGCCTCATGCATATTCTCCCGCGCCGCCCAGCGAAACGCCGCCGCCAAATCTGCCCGCTCTATTTGATACTCCATATCACCCTCCCAAGATCATCAAAACGCTATGCCAATTCGGAATTTGTGGCAAGAGCCGAAAATCCAGCGATTTTCCCCTTGCGCTCCCCAAGCCTCGCCCTTAGTTTCCGCCCCGTTGGCCAGACCAGCCAACGATGCGGAGAGGTGCCAGAGTGGTCGAATGGGGCGGTCTCGAAAACCGTTGAGCCTTCACGGGTTCCCAGGGTTCGAATCCCTGTCTCTCCGCCACTAACACTTTTCCCATCCCAAAGGGCCCAGAAGGGCGCTTTAGTTTTGGCGAATAGCTATTTTGGCTTCAACGGCAGAGAGTGTTGGCAGGGCATCCTGCCAATCATCATCAAGCTGAGGGAAGAGCTTGAAAATTTCAGCGCGGGTGGCTTCACTTACCGCACCCATTGCGGCCTCCGACGGGGCAAAGCTTTCGCTCCAGCAGCCATGCGCCTTGATGATCTCGTGTTTATCAAACAGCAAGTGAAAATAGGTCACTTCGCTGACAGGTTCACGGAATATCTGGTCCCCATCACAAAGATGGCTGGCATGGGCCAACACGTCTGATGTGCCAAAAAGCACTTCGGCGCGCACGCCGCTCAGCACCATGCGGTGCATCGGGGATACCAGCAAATCAGCCACATTTTCCAGCGCGCCAGCTTTAATGCGCACTGGTGCCATGTCCTTTTTACCGGCCACTTTACGCCGCCCCACCCAGCGCACGGCTTGCAAGCCGTTATCGCGGGTGACGATCAAATCGCCATCAGTAATATCCTGCACGGCTTTAGGGCCATTTTCGCATTCGATCATTGTGTCGGTAGTGAAACAATTTGCCAAGGCGGCGTAGGGCACGGAGCCGGGCCCTAAGATACCCGTATACACATAGGAAGTGCCCGCCGGAATTGGGTCTGTCCCGACAAAGCCAACAGGGGTTGGCGCGGTTCCAAGCGGGGCACCAGCAGGTAAAACGAGCACGAGATACCCTGTAATGGGTGGAGAGCCGGCAATAACAATGGAAGAACTATCGGTATTGGTGAATACAAAATCACCTGCGCTCCCGACCAAAGCACCATCAACATAGAGATCACTGGCCAAAACCTGATCAAAATCTATAATCGGAAACCCGCCCGGCAGAAAGGTTATCGCATCTAGCAACGGATCAAACGCGCC
>JAJRRX010000283.1 GCA_024279075.1 Alphaproteobacteria bacterium
CCCTCGTCAACCTGCTCAAGGAAATCCGAAGTCAGCCAGGCGGGTTAAAAGAATACCTCGCCACTGAAATCTGACGGAATCACCCACTCAAAACGGCGAATCTGGCGTCAAGGCGGTCTTTAACGGCTGGTTACGTTCGGTCCCGATACCATAACAATAGCAACGGCCAACCTCATACATGGCATCGGTATCTCCTGCCAGCATCGCTAAAAAATAGTTTTTGAACGCGCGCTTTTCATTTTTCGGAAGTAGGTCTCCTCGCTCGCTCCCCAAAGCTATGTCTTTCAATGCTTCAACATACATGGAGTTGGCGGCAATGCTCAAGTATTCCATCGCTTTTTCAGGGTTTCTCTTGACGTGCTTACCGTGCAGATAAAAGGAACCCAACGCATAAGCTGCCTCGACTGAACCAAGTTCAAATGCCTCGTATAAGCAATTGAGGGTATGCTCAGGATCGCCTCCATTGGTTTCATTATCAAGCGCTTCGCTATACTTTTGATATGCAATATCCAAAATTCCGATGCCCATAGGTGTGGCTGTAAGTTAATCCATTTATAGTATATCATTGGTTTGCTAATTTCCACTTGCCTTTCCCCCCCATTCCCCCAAAATGACCCCCGAACCCAACTTCACGAGCAAAACCATGAGCACAGACTACCCCCGCGACCTTGCTGGCTATAAAGGCCAGCCGCCCCATGCCAATTGGCCCGGCAACGCCCGCATCGCCCTGCAATTTGTCCTCAACATCGAGGAAGGCAGCGAGAATTGTGTGTTGCACGGGGATCAGGCCTCCGAGACCTTCCTGAGCGAAATCATCGGGGCCGCACCGTTTGAGCATGCCCGCCATATGTCGATGGAAAGCCTATACGAATACGGCGCCCGCGCGGGGGCGTGGCGCATTCTGGACCTGTTCAAGGCCCACGGCCTCCCGATCACCATTTTCGCCGTCGCCATGGCCGCCGAGCGCACCCCGTGGATCATTGAGCGTGCCTTGAAAGACGGCCACGAGATCGCCAGCCATGGCCTGCGTTGGATCAACTACCACGGTGTTTCGATGGAGACAGAGCACCAGCACATGCAGGAAGCCATGGAGATTCTCACCCGCGTCACGGGCAATCGCCCGCTGGGCTGGTATACCGGCCGCACCTCGGCCAACACCCGCAAGCTGGTGGCCGAATACGGCGGCTTCCTTTACGATGCCGACGACTATTCCGACGACCTCCCCTTCTGGAGCTGCTATGAGGACAACCACCTCGTCGTCCCCTACGCGCTCGACACCAACGACATGCGCTTTGCTGCGCCGCAGGGGTTTAACTGCGGCGACCAGTTCTACACTTACCTAAAAGATGCGTTTGACGCGCTCTATGAGGAAGGCGAGACCGCCCCCAAAATGCTGTCCATCGGTATGCACGCCCGCATGCTCGGCCGCCCTGCCCGCATTCAGGCGCTGAAACGGTTTTTGGACTATGTGGGCAAGCATGACCGCGTGTGGGTCGCGCGGCGGGATGAGATTGCCAATCATTGGAGGGCGGAGCATCCATCGGCGGATTAGAGACCTTGATCGGCTCAGAATTTACTGCATTAATCTGCATTTTTATGAGGTGCTGAGATGAAAAAAGCGATCATTATCGGCTTTGTGCCACTCGGGATGATATCAGCTTGTGTGCCCGAAACTGAAACAGGCGTTAACGGTGAAATTTATACTATTGTTCAGAAGAAGATACAATTTAATGCCTTGGACACAAGTGGGAGCGGACTACCTCGCCTTACCTTTACTTTAACAAATACCACAGGAACCACGCTTTGCTTTCCTAAATTCAGCCCAAGTCGTCACTATGGGAGAATTGACTATTTCCTTGAAGACGGCACCAGCTATGAGGACACGGTTGCATTTTCCCATTGGGCTCCCATATTGGATCAACCTCTTAATGAAGTTTATCAACCAACTAGCGCGGCGCATTTGGTAGCTCCGCATGAACAGTTTGAAATAGTCAGGGTTCTTACACCTGATTTGTATAAAAGTGATGCAAATGTCGATATGTCATCAAGCTCGCCCTTTAATGGCGCGTTTGAGGGGCAAATAGATTTGTTTGCGGAATTAGACGTATATTTATTTTCGTGTGACGCAAGCACCCTTGAATATAATTCAGAGGCAGAGCGATTTATCTTCAAAACAGATAGGGCAGGCCCTTTCCGAGTTACTATTTCTGAGAAATAAAAGTGCAGAATACAGACATAACACCCCTAAGCACGGGCAAGCAATACAATGAAGGCGCGCCTCCGCGAAGATCAATTGCCAACCATTTCTTGATCCCCTAAGATTGCCGCCAACCAGAAAGGGACCCTCTGGAATGACCCAAAGCTATTACAGCCCCAAAGGCGGGTTGCCGCCGCAGAACGCGATGATGACGGATCGGGCAGTTTTCAAGGACGCCTATGCCCTGATCCCGCGCGGGGTGATGCGTGATATTGTGACCTCTAACCTGCCGTTCTGGCAGGGCACGCGGGCGTGGATACTGGCCCGCCCGATGTCTGGCTTTGCCGAGACCTTTGCGCAGTATATTGTGGAGGTTTCTCCCAACGGCGGCTCCAAAAACCCTGAGCCGGAGGCGGGGGCCGAGGCTGTGCTGTTTGTCACCGATGGCGGCTTTACCCTCACGATTGACGGGCAGGCGCACGCTATGGAAGCGGGTAGCTATGCCTATATTCCGGCAGGAGCGCGCTGGCAGGTGCATAATGGCACGGCGGCCACGGCCAGCTTTCATTGGATCAGGAAAGCCTA
>JAJRRX010000284.1 GCA_024279075.1 Alphaproteobacteria bacterium
CACCGAAAACGCCACAATCGCCGCCCTAGGGGGCATCCGGCTAATCTTCTTCGGCCCACTATATGTCAGCTCAGAAAAGCGCTCACGGTAGACAAACCTCGCGTCTGGCACCAAACTCTCGATCCGCGCCCGCATAGAGCTGGCCCCCATAAACAGTGTTTCGGCGCGGCCACGGCTGTGCAGCAGGCGCTGGGTGAAGATGTGGCCGCGATCAGGGTCAGCACAAAGCTGGATCTCGTCCACCGCGACAAAATCAGCCGCCATCCCCAACGGCATCGCCTCCACCGTGCACACATAATACCGCGCTTTCGGCGGCACAATCCGCTCCTCGCCTGTGAGCAGCGCCACCGTGCCAAGCCCGCGCAAATCCACCACCTTTTCATACACTTCCCGCGCCAACAGCCGCAGCGGCAGGCCGATCACGCCGGTTTGGTGCCCGAGCATCCGCTCAATCGCGTAATGGGTTTTGCCAGTATTGGTGGGGCCTAAAACAGCCGTAATATCGCGCATTTTTGCCTCGGGAAAGTTGCGCTCTAATGCACCATAAACAATTCGTCTTCAACCCGCTTCACCGCATCTATATAATCTGTTGAGTGTGGATTCAGCGCCAGCGCGGCTTTATAAGCCCTCAAAGCATTCTCGGGGTGGTCTAACTGCTCTTGAATAACCCCCATACCGCCCAAAGCGCCAAAATGACGGGGGTTCAATACCAGCGTTGTCTCGATATCGGCCATCGCCTCGCCATACTTTCCCATCAGGAAAAATGCCGAGGCCCGCGCATTATAGGCTTCGGCAAATTCTGGCGCGTGGTCAATTAACGCCGAAAAATGCCAGACGGCCATGGTATAATCCTCGGCCTCCAGCGCCGTAAAGCCGCGCTCTAAAAGCAGGTTCATGGCAGCAGAGCCAGATTGCCGAAAAATCCGAATGGCCTCGCGCTCGGCACTGGCTGCGCCCTCGCCAGCCTCACTTTGCATTTCTGCAAAAAGCTCGTCCAAACGGTCATTTTCGCCAAAGCCAAGGCCGGGCTGTACCGCTGATGCGCTGCTGCCAAACACCAGCGCTATGATCAAAATCAAGTGTCTCATAGGCAAAACCTAAGCGCTATCGCCGCAAAACCCAAGCCCAAAGGATAATTCTTGCTCAATTTCCTGTGTCTACGCTAGGGCAACCGCAAGAAACAGTTTTGATTCGCGCGCGAATCCCGTAGCATGACGCAAACGTAACCAATGGAGACCCCGATGAGCGAAATTCTAGACGCCGCCGTAAAAGCCCTTTCTGACAAGCTTGGAGGCGACGGTATTGAAGGCTCGATCAAGTTCGAGATCGAAGACACAGGCTCGATCCGTATTGACGAAAACGGTGCCAGCGTCGACGATAGCGAAGCCGATTGCACCATCACCGCCGCCGCTGACATTTTCCAAGACCTGCTCTCGGGCGACCTCAACCCAACCAGCGCCTTTATGTCCGGCAAAATCAGCATTGATGGCGATATGGGCATGGCGATGAAGCTTGGCTCGCTGCTGACTTAATGGAAAATGCCCCGCTTTATCAGGACGTTGCAGAGGCCCCTGAAGGCGGGCGCGCATTTTTTGTGCGCACAGCCGATGACACCCGCATCCGCTTTGCCTTATGGGGCGGGGGCACAAAAGGCCTCGCCGTGGTTATGCCCGGGCGCACCGAATGCCTTGAGAAATATGGCCGTATGGCAGGGCAGCTTTTAGAGCGTGGTTATTCTGCGCTCATCATTGATTGGCGCGGCCAAGGGCTTTCTGATCGGTTAAATAACAGCACAGCCGTTGGCCATGTCGAGCGCTTTGAGGATTACCAAACGGATCTGAGCGCTGTGCTGGCCCACGCTGAAGTGACTGCGATTGACGGTCCACGTATAATGTTTGCCCATTCTATGGGCGGCTGTATTGGGCTGCGGGCTTTGCTTTCAAGCTCTGTTTTTAAGGCCGCCGTTTTCTCGGCCCCGATGTGGGGGCTTAACCTGCCCGGTGCTAACAAATTCCTTGCGCCCGTTCTGGCCAATGTCGGCGTAGCGCTTGGGCTTGGCAAAAAAACTCTTGCTGGCCAGCCCAAAGGTTTTTACCTGACGCGCGAGCCGTTTGAGGGCAATAACCTGACCCATGATCGTGATCATTGGGATTATATGCGTGAACAAATCATAAAGCATCCCGCACTTGCTTTGGGCACGCCCTCGTTTAAATGGCTGAAAGGCGCTTTGGGCGAATTTAAGTATTTTGACAATGTTGAGATGCCAACCCTGCCGACCTTAGTTTTTGTTGGCGGCGATGAAAGTGTTGTGAGCCCCGCCGCCATTCGCAAGCACAGTCAGCGCTTTAGCAATGGTAGCTTGGTTAAAATCAGCGGTGGCCGGCATGAAACATGGATGGAAACGCCAGAGCGCCAAGCCCAAAGCTGGGGCGCGATAGACTCGCTATTGCAGCGCATTGAGGCACATCCGGGATGATTCCCACGGCAATGTCATAGGTGATCTTGGTTTAGGACTTTCAGAGCTTGTGCATGAATGCGGGCATCGCCCGCAGCAATGATTTGCCCGCCATTATGGGCGGGCTTGCCTTGCCAATTGGTCACCACGCCGCCCGCGCCTTGCACCACACCGATCGGGCCTTGCACATCATACGCATTTAACCCTGCCTCGATCACGAGGTCGATCTGGCCCATTGCCAGCAAAGCATAGGCATAACAATCTAACCCATAGCGTGTAAGCTTACAGGTGTCGGACACTGCCATGAAGGCATCGCGCTCAGCGCGGGTGCCAATCTCGGGGAATGTTGTCATCAGAATCGCATTTTCCAGCCCCGAGCAAGCCCGCACATTGATCTCTTTTCGCACATCATTTCGCGCCCAATCCGCCTTGCCAAAACCACCAATAAAGCGCTCGCCGATATAGGGTTGGTCAACAATGCCCAAAACCGGCCCCTGCCCCGCATCCAGCCCAATCAGCACGCCCCAGCTTGGCGCACCGCTGATGAAGGCGCGGGTGCCGTCTATCGGGTCTAGCACCCATGTCAGGCCGGAGGTGCCAGCGGTTTTGCCAAATTCCTCGCCGAAAATCGCATCATCAGGGCGGCGCTTGGCCAGCACCGCACGCATGGCTTGCTCGGCCTCGCGGTCAGCCGCTGTTACCGGATCAAAACCATCGGCCTCTTTGTTGTCCACCGCCATATCAGTGCGGAAATAGCGCAACGTTACTGCCCGCGCGGCTTCGGCCATTTCCTCGGCCACATCGCGCAATGCTTGCTGCTCTGTTTTGCTGAATTGCATGAAAAAACCTCCGCCTATTGCCAGACGGAGGTTTCATATTCTTGCATCAGCGTCAATGCGACAGATTTTTATTGTCGCGCAATTTACCCGAAAACCGGTTCCCACTTTTCGGATCGCGCTCTTTTTCTTGTCGCGCAATTTACCCGAAAACCGGTTCCCACTTTTCGGATCGCGCTCTTTTTCTTGTCGCGCAATTTACCCGAAAACCGGTTCCCACTTTTCGGATCGCGCTTTTAGCCTACGTCAGTCAAAGCCCGCGCGAGGTCAAACAAGCGGCGGCGCTGGTTTTCCGGAATGGAATAATAAGAACGCACCAATTCAAGCGCCTCTTTATCCGCCAACAGATCGCCCTGCATTTGTGGGCTTTCGGTTTTCAAGTCTTCCGGTGCAGAATCTGTCACGCCTTCTTCGATACCTTCAAAGAAAAAACGCACATCCACATCCATCGCTTTGGCGATATCCCAAAGGCGGGAGGCACTAACGCGGTTCATGCCGGTTTCATATTTCTGGATTTGTTGAAACTTGATGCCGACAGCTTCGCCGAGCTGCTGCTGGGTCATGCCCACCATCCAACGACGGTGGCGAACGCGTTTTCCAACATGCACATCTACAGGGTGTTTCATAGGGCCTATCACTCCATTGTTAAGGTTATACTTAAAGGATGCATAAATCGTGCCAGTATCCCGCCATGATACACATATCCTCAGATACTTGATAATCAAGTGTTATCACAGCTCTGTAACTATCGCAACAATTATCAACCTAAAGGTGGTTGCAAAATGCGAATATACGTTTATGGCAATCTGGGCGTGTTTCGCATTTTGCGAATCTTATCCTTCGATGGTTTTCGCCGCCCGTTTGCGCTCAATCGGGTCGAGATGGCGCTTGCGCATCCGAATATTATTCGGGGTCACCTCAACCAACTCGTCATTGTCGATATAGGCAATGGCTTCTTCAAGGCTCATGCGCACTGGGGTTGTAAGGGTTACGGCCTCATCATGGCCGCTGGAGCGCACATTGGAGTGCTTCTTGCCCTTAAGCGGGTTCACGTCCAGATCATTCGGGCGGTTATGCTGGCCAACAATCATACCTTGGTAAACCTGCTCCTGCGGCCCGATGAAAAACTTGCCACGATCTTCGAGGTTAAAGATCGCGTAGGGCACGGAAGACCCAGCTTCCATCGAGACCAAAACCCCCGCACGGCGGCCATCAATTTTGCCTTTAAACGGTGCCCATTCGTGGAACACGCGGTTGATAACCCCTGTGCCACGGGTATCTGTCAGAAACTGGCCGTGATAGCCGATCAGACCACGGCTGGGAACATGCGCCACAATGCGGGTTTTGCCAGCACCGCTGGGGTTCATGGAAACCACTTCGCCTTTGCGTTGGGTCAGCTTTTCAATCACCGTGCCAGTATATTCGTCATCTACGTCAATAGTGGCTTCCTCGATCGGCTCCATTTTCACGCCATCAATGGTGCGAAACAGCACCCGTGGGCGGGAGATTGAAAGCTCGAAACCCTCACGGCGCATGTTTTCGATCAGCACGCCCATCTGCAGCTCGCCACGGCCAGCCACTTCAAACGAATCGCCACCTGCACTGTCTGATACCTTAATCGCCACGTTGGACTCGGCCTCTTTCATCAAGCGATCCCGTATCACGCGGCTTTGCACTTTGTCACCATCACGGCCTGCCAATGGCGAAGTGTTAATGCCAAAGGTTACGGTAATTGTGGGCGGGTCAATCGGCTGGGCCGGAATGGCCTCTTCCACCGATTTATCGCAAAGCGTATCGGCCACGGTGGCTTTGGTCATACCAGCAACAGAAATAATGTCGCCCGCCTCTGCCACATCAATCGCAACCTGTTCAAGGCCGCGATAGGCCAACACTTTGGTAATACGAAAGTTCTCGATCAAAGTGCCATCACGACTCATAGATTTAATCTGATCACCCGCTTTAGCCGTGCCAGATTCAACCCGCCCCGTCAGCAAACGGCCAAGGAAGGCATCGCCGCCAAGGGTTGTGGCCAACATGCGGAACGGCTCATCTCGCGCTTCGATCTGCGCCGGAGCTGGCACGTGCTTGATGATGATATCAAACAGGTCGTTCAGGTTTTTGCGGGGGCCATCCAGCTCGTTATCCGCCCAGCCAGCACGGCCAGAGGCATAAAGCATAGGGAAATCAAGCTGGTCATCATTGGCGTCGAGGTTGGCAAAAAGGTCAAAAACCTTGTCGTGAGCTTGGTCTGGCTCGCCGTCGGGCTTGTCAACTTTGTTGATCACCACAATCGGGTTTAGGCCCAGCGCCAGCGCTTTGGCCAGCACAAATTTGGTTTGTGGCATCGGGCCTTCAGCGGCATCCACCAGCAGAACTACACCGTCAACCATGCTCAAAATCCGCTCAACCTCACCACCAAAATCGGCGTGGCCGGGGGTGTCTACGATGTTGATCCGTATATCGTTCCATACAATGCTGGTGGCTTTGGCCAGAATCGTAATGCCGCGCTCGCGCTCTAGGTCATTGCTGTCCATCGCGCGCTCGGTAGTCGCCTCGTTTTCGCGGTAAATCCCTGATTGCTTCAGCATTTCATCTACAAGCGTGGTTTTCCCGTGGTCCACGTGGGCAATAATCGCGACGTTTCGCAAATCCATAATTCCGGCCTTTTCAAAAAAAATAGCGGGGCGAGCCGCAAGCCCTCCCCGTTCCCCGCCCGCATACA
>JAJRRX010000285.1 GCA_024279075.1 Alphaproteobacteria bacterium
CATCAATTTCAAACATCGCCAGTTGCGGGTTTTCCTTAATCAGAAACCGGATATGCGACACCCGCCGCCCCTGTTTCCGAAACTCCGGCGTCACTTCGATGTTAGAGGTCTTGTTGACCTCGGCCACCGCCGGCTTGATGATTTTGGCATTCAGGTGTTTGAAGCTCTCGTAATAGGTGCTGTCGGCCACCCCCATCAAGCGCCTAAACAGCCCGATCTCCCACCAGCCGGTGGAGCGGGTGCGCACAAAGCGAAAACAGTTTTCATACAGCGCCAGCCCGTGACCACTGGTAAAGCGCCGCTGGATGTTAAGATTAATCAAGGCAAAGATTTTCGGATCAAACAGCTTTTCTGCCAGTGCAGGCGAATAGGCATATTCGCACACCCCGCCCGAGAGCTTGGCAAAAGAAAGCAGGCTCGAAACCCCCCATTCCTGTTTGCCATTTTTGTCCAGCATATCCCATTCGGCCACCGTCTCCGCCAAGCTCCGCAGCGCGGCTTTCAGCGTTTGGGTGTCATTGGAATTATAGCCAATCATCAGGCACAGGGTTTTGGCATCTATCGCATGGCTCTGGCGCGTCGTGAGTTCATCATAGGCATTGAGCAGCAGCACATTGGAGAGTTTGCGCTGCAAAAGCGAAAGCTTGCCGCTGACATGGATCGCCGCTACATTTTTCTTAACACTATCCCGTCTGAGCGCGCCGCTCAGCGCGCCGTGGTCAATATCTACATTCATCCGCTCAGCCTTTTTCGCCGATCATTCCCCATAAGGAACCCAATTGCAAGCCCCCTTCAGGTGCCTTCTGTCCAGTTTCTACTCCCGTAAATAGGTGCCTTTAACCCTCCGGCGCCCAATCCGGAGGCCCAATTTGCTTCATTATGAAGCCAAATTTGCTGTTTTGTGCCCAATATTGCCCGCAATTCACCCGCCTGAGTCTGGGGACCTGTCCCCCTGTATACTGGCACTCTTCATCCTGTAAGTGGGCACCTTTCATCCCGCATGTTGGCACCTTTCATCCCGTATTTCGGTTCCCAAACACGCCTAATGCTTTGATTAAATGGGAAATATAATAAGCAAAGATTCTAAATATACTAAAATAATACAACCTTTAGGGACGCATTTCTCCATTTTTGTGTGCCTCTTTCTTATATAGTAAGTGGTTTCGCGTGCGAAACCTTAAGACTATTCCCATCTCTCTATGCATATGCCATACTCTAGCCAATAATCACAAAAACACCGTATATCACAGGAAATAAGCCATGGCAAAAAAACCTGAGCACCCAGCCCCACCCTACATGAATCTTGATCCAGCGGCCGCAGCTGCCAAGCTGGGCGACCCTATCAACACCCACCGATTCGCCCAAGCCGCCTCTTTCTGCGCCAAAGGCAGAGAGGATCTTGCTATTCGGGGTCATGCCCCGGATGGCCGCAAAACCCTACGCAAGTTTTCGACGTGGGAGATCACTAAATACCTGATCCCCGTCGCGCCCGCCCATTTCCGCCGCGTGCTCAAGAGCAACCCTGCCCTGCCCCAAGGCGAGACGGAATCCGGCAAGGGAGGGGGTGCTAAATGGTTTACCTTGGCCGAGGTTCTGACCCTACGCGACCACTTCGCTAAAGAGGGGCTTTCAACCAAGGAATACAAACCCTACAAGCCTGAAGGCGCACGGGCTAAAATCACCGCCATTGCCAATTTTAAAGGCGGTGTTGGCAAAACGTCAACGGCCGCACATCTTGCCATGTCAGCGGCGCTTGATGGCTACAAAGTTCTGGTGATTGATCTTGACAGCCAAGGGTCTATGACCTCGATCATGGGCGGTGAAGTGGAGGACGAATGGTCCACCGTATTCCCTCTGATAGCCAAGGATTTTGCCAAAGCTATGGTGGCGGAAAACGCCCACCGTGAGGCTGCCGGTGAGCCCCCCCTGCCCCTTGATGAAACCCTGCAAGAGGCGCTGAAGGTTGAGGGCAAGGATGTAATTCAATCCACCCATTGGCCCAATATTGACCTGATCGGTGCCCAGCTCAATCTCTATTGGGCCGAGTTTCAGATCCCGGTTTGGCGCATGGGGCTAAAGGGCTGGAAGCTCTGGGATGGTCTATCCAATTTCCTCGAAAATGAAGGGGTGTTGGACGCCTACGATGTCATAATTCTAGACACCCCCCCTGCCCTTGGCTACCTGACCATCAACGCCCTCGCGGCTGCTGACATCCTGCTTGTCCCGCTTGGTGCTTCCTTTCTGGAGTTTGATTCTACGGGCCGGTTTTTTGATATGCTTTATACCACCTTCGCCTCGATCGAGGATGGTGAAAATGCCGCCAACCGCGCCGCCGGCCTACCAGAAACCCGCTTTGAGTGGGATGTGGTGCGGGCCATTATCACCCGCTTTGACGCCAGCCAGCAAACCGATCTTGCCAATGTTATCCAAGCTTATTTTGGAGATTTCATGAATACTTATCGGCAGGAATTTACAGCACTCGTCGGGCAAGCTGGCGAGCAGGTAAACGGCATTTACGAGGCCGATTACAGAGACTTCAACCGGGATACTTACATGCGTGGACGAGAAACGTTTGACCGGACTTACGCCGAATTCAAAGAACTGTTAATCGGCTGTTGGTGGCGCGATGCCCACCCAGAGGAGGTGCAAAACAATGGCTAAACGCAGACGCTTAAATGCCCCGACCGCCGAAGAGCTGGCGAAAATTACGGAAGGTTTCGCTGCGAAACCAGATAGCAAACGGCCCTCGGCTTTGGGGGTGAATGTGCCACCGATTGCCCGTGTGGCGGGGGAAGCCGCCGCACATTCTGGGGCCGAAGCCGCAGATGCGCGGCGCTATCAGGCGGCCAAAGAGGCAGGGCTTCTGGCGCAGAAAATCCCGCTTGCACAGATCGAAACCGAGCATTTGAGCCGTGATCGGATGCAGGTGGACGAGGCCGATATGGCCGAGCTTAAGCATTCCATTCTTGCCCATGGGCTGCGGATGCCGATTGAAGTGTTGCCCTTGGAGCCAACCGAAGGCAGCCCGCGCTATGGCCTGATTTCCGGCTGGCGGCGGGTGTCTGCTTTACGCGCTTTGGCGATGGAAACGGGGCGAGAGGATTTTACCTCTATTCCCGCTTTGATCCGCGCACCGAAAGAGGCTTCGGATGCTTATATTTCAATGGTCGAGGAAAACGAAATCCGTGCTGACCTGAGCCACTATGAGCGCGGGCGGATTGCGGTTATCTCGGCCAAGCAAGGTGCGTTTGAAACGGTCGAGGATGCGGTGAATGCGCTATTTGCGGCGGGGTCAAAAGCCAAGCGCTCAAAAATCCGCAGCTTCGCACTGATTTTTGAAGCGCTCGGAGACCTGCTGCAATTCCCGACCCGGCTGAGTGAACGGGCAGGGCTTAGGCTTGCGGCCGCGCTGAAAGGAGACCAAACTTCGGCGCTGAGGGCGGCGTTGGCGAACAGTGCTGGCTTGAGCTTTGAGAGTGAGTGGCGGGCGCTGGAGGACGTGCTGAAGGATTATGAAGCGCTTGGTAAAAAAGCCAAGGCCGAGCGCCGAGCGCCAAAACCCGCGCGCTATGGGGAGATTGATCTGGCCAACGGCATCAAGATCGAGAAGATCAATGGAGAAGGCTATATCGACATTCGCTTTACGGGTCGCCAAGCGGATAACGAGCTTGTCGATACAGTGATGCTAGAGATTCAGCGGTTGCTGGAGCAGGAGTAGTGTGGTTTCGCATGCGAAACCTTCTGGATAATTTTCAAATATTCACCATTTAACCTTGTATATCTTCCATCGTGTGGAGTATATACAAGGTTATGTTGGACAGACTCGCAAAAACCCGCGTGAACCGCGCCCTTGATCGCCAACCCGCCGTGGTGCTGCTAGGCCCGCGACAGGTTGGCAAAACCACCCTTGCGCTTGAGCTAGCCGCCACGCGAGATTCGGTGCATCTAGATATGGAGCGCCCGCAGGATCGCGCTATTTTGCAAGAGCCGGAGCTTTATCTGGAAGAGCAGGCGGGGCGGCTTGTGGTGATTGACGAGGTGCAGCTTAGCCCTGGGCTGTTTGGCACCTTGCGCCACCAAATAGATGCGCGCCGTAGGGCTGGGCACCGCACGGGGCAATTTTTACTGCTAGGGTCGGCGAGCAACACCTTGCTGCACCAATCCGCAGAATCTCTGGCGGGGCGGGTGTCCTATCAGGAATTGGGCGGGTTTAATTTTATGGAAGCGCCGGAGCTTGGGGCGCTTTGGCTGCGCGGCGGGTTCCCTGAAGCATACTTGGCCGTCGATGATGAAGCCAGCCTGCATTGGCGCGACGATTTCATTCGCACCTATCTGGAGCGAGATATTCCGCAGCTCGGGCCGCGTATTCCGGCGGAAACACTACGGCGTTTCTGGACGATGCTTTCTCATGAGCAAGGCGGGCAGCTCAATGCCGCGCGGCTAGCGGCAGGGCTTGGGGTTTCGGGACAGACGATCGGGCGTTATCTGGACTTGATGGTGGATCTGATGCTGGTGCGGCGACTGCCACCATGGCATCGGAATGTGGGTAAACGCTTGGTAAAATCCCCTAAGATTTATGTGCGAGATGCGGGGTTAGTTCACAGCCTGCTCGGCATTGGCTCAATGGATGCGCTGCTTGCGCATCCGGTCGTTGGGGGCAGTTGGGAGGGGTTTGTGATCGAAAACCTGCTCAGTATTGCCCCGCGCGGGGCCGAGGCCAGCTATTACCGAACAATAGCAGGGGCTGAGATCGACCTTGTGTTGACCCTGCCAGATGGCGAGGCCCTGGCGATCGAGATTAAGCGCACGACAACGCCCAAAGTCTCCCGCGGATTCCATATTGCCGCTGACGATATCAGGGCAGGGCGGCGGTTTTTGGTTTACGCAGGTGAACGCGAGGTGCCAATGCAAGGGGGACTTCGAGCGATGCCCTTGGCGGCAATGATGGGCGTGCTACAGTCATGCTAAGACGCTTCACAAATCTAATTTATGCAAATGAAGTGCCATGTTCAACAGTTTAGGAAACTGTTGAA
>JAJRRX010000286.1 GCA_024279075.1 Alphaproteobacteria bacterium
CATGTGCGCTATTCCACCAGCGGCTCCAAAGGCCAAACCGCGATTCGCGATGTGCAGCCTTTGTTTGCCGAGCTGTCTATGGGCGGCGTGGCCATTGCCCATAACGGCAACCTGACCAACGCCAATGCGCTGCGCAAAGAGCTGATCCAGCATGGCTCGATTTTCCAGAGCAGCTCGGATAGCGAGTGCATCGTGCACCTGATGGCCCGCAGCTTCCAAGCCAACATCCCCGAGCGCCTAAAAGACGCCCTACGCCGCGTCGAGGGCGCGTTCAGCGTTGTCGCCATGACCCGCACCAAGCTTATTGGTGTGCGCGATGCCCTTGGCGTGCGCCCGCTGATGCTGGGCAAGCTGGGCGAGGTTTATGTGCTTAGCTCGGAAACCTGTGCGCTCGATATCATCGGCGCTGATTTCATCCGTGAAATCGAACCGGGCGAGATGGTGGTGATCACCGGCAGCGAGGTAAAATCCAGCTTCCCCTTCGCCAAGCAACCCTCCCGTTTTTGCATCTTCGAACACGTCTATTTTAGCCGTCCGGACAGCATCCTCGGTGGCCGCTCGGTTTATGAAACCCGCCGCCGCATCGGGGTTGAGCTGGCCAAAGAGGCCCCCGTAGAGGCAGACCTCGTGTGCCCCGTGCCCGATAGCGGCACGCCTGCGGCCATCGGCTATTCACAAGAAAGCGGCATCCCCTATGCCATGGGCATTATCCGCAACCAGTATATGGGCCGCACATTTATTGAGCCGACAGACCAAATTCGCAATATGGGTGTGCGCCTAAAGCTCAACGTAAACCGCGCCCTGATCAAGGGAAAGCGGGTGATTTTGGTGGATGACAGCGTCGTGCGTGGCACCACCACCGTCAAAATTCGCGAGATGTTCGAGGATGCGGGGGCCAAGGAAGTCCACTTCCGCATTGCCAGCCCGCCCACACAGTGGCCCTGCTTTTATGGCGTTGATACCCCCGAGCGCGGCAAGCTATTGGCCAGCACCATGTCCGAGGCGCAAATGCAAAAACACCTCAACGTGGATAGCATTCGCTTCATAAGCATTGATGGCCTATACCGCGCCGTTTCAGAGGGCCAGCCCCGCAACAATGACCAGCCACAATATTGTGACGCCTGCTTCAGCGGCGAATACCCCATTCCGCCGTCTGATAAAATAAACGCCAACGAGATCGAGCTAAAGCCAGGCAAACAAGCCCCGCTGCCGCTATAAAAACGGCATCCAAACTGCCACGGCTGCGAGCATGCCTCCCAGCACACGGTTGCCCCACGGCCCCGCCGAAAAGCGCGATGATATCACCTCTCCCACCAACGCAAACAGACAAAAAGCCACAATATTATTGGTGGTAAAAACCGTGGCTATCCAAAATAACCGCCCCTCAGCCCCAAATTGAGAATAGATCAGCGCCATCAGCACATAAGCCTTGGGATTAAGCAGCAGCAAAACCACCCCATCCCAAAACCCCGCCACCCGCGCAGCACTCGCCGCGGCCATAGGCTCCGCCTTAAACAAGCCCCAAGCCAGCCAAAGCACATAAAGCGCACCGGCAATGCGGATGCTCAGAAACACCTTAGGGTAATCGCTAAACACCGCTAAAAACCCGGCACCAACCGCCACCGTCATCAGCCATGTGGCGATATGATAACCAATATTCGCTGGCACCGTGGCCCAAAAGCCAAACCGCGCGCCGTTGGCGGCAAAAAACATATTCCCTGGCCCGGGGCTATAGGCGAGTGGGAAAAGGAAAACCAGCAAGGCAAGGGTCATATTGGCTCCGTTTTCCCTACCAATAGCGCCCACAAGGCCACACGCGACCCGAAACCTGCGCATAAAAAAGCCCCGCACAAAGGCGAGGCTCTTACAATTCTCAGCGCAAGCTTACTTACGCTTCAGCAGCTTCCAAGCCATCGGCAACAGCAGCGCCACCAGCCCGAGCTTCACCGCATCGCCAATCAGGTATGGCACCATGCCAACCTCAATCGCGCTCAACGCGCTCATATCATAAAGCACGGTCAGCCACGCCAGCCCCGGCACATAAATCAGCACATTCGCCGCCAGCAGTAGCCCTGCCATTTTCAGCACCGAACGGTCCCAGCCGCGCGTCGCACCGTATCCCAAAAGCACCGTTGCCAGCACAAAACCAAGCAAATAGCCCCCTGTGCCACCCATCATATAGGCCAGCCCACTTACGTCCGAGCTCCCCGCAAACACATCAAACCCAAGCGCGCCGAGCAGCATGTAGCCAAGGATCGTCACCAAGCCAAGCCGAGGCCCATAGGCCGCGCCCAAAGCCAGCACAGCGAATGTGCCCATCGTAATAGGCACCGGCCACATTGGCACCGCCACCTTGGCCGAAAGCGCCAGCAGCGCGATACCGCCGGCCACAAGTGCCCCGTGGCGTAAAGCTGAATTGGAAGCCCAAAGGGCATTTGAAAGGGTCATATTCGGTGTCATCAGCATATCCTTGTTGATAAGTTTAATGGCTTGCCGCCTTTTTGGCCTGTTACATGGGTAATTTCAAGCAAGATCAACCGCGCGGCATCTTTTCCTCTGGTTTTTTACCCCGACAGCCCCTAAATCCCCCCTATGGAACACACTCAAAAAACCGCGCTGGTCACCGGCGCCTCTCGCGGGCTGGGCTATGCCACCGCGCTGCAACTGGCCGATAAAGGCTACCACATCATCGCGTTGGCCCGCACCGTTGGCGGGCTGGAAGAGCTGGCAGATGTGATCGAGGCCAAGGGGCAAAGCATAACGCTGGTGCCGCTTGATATCACCGATGAAGGCGGCCTTCAGCGCCTGTGCCTGAGCATCTTTGAGCGCTGGAAGGGCCTTGATCTATTGGTCCATTGTGCCGTGCAGGCGCCCTTGCTCACCCCAATGGATGCGTTGGTCAATAAAGACTATGACAAAACTATGAACGTAAACGCCCGCGCCACCGCCCGCATGATCGCCCTCACCGAGCCGCTTTTACGCGTGGCCGACGGCACCGCGATTTTCATGGATGACCCGCATGACGGCGAAAAGTTCTTCGCCGCCTATGCCGCCTCCAAAGCCGCCGCCCGCTCCATGGTGCTAAGCTATCAGGCGGAAACCGCGAACCTAAAGCCGCGTGTTATCCTGCACACACCCAACTCAATGCCCACGGCCACGCGGGCGCGGTTTCATCCGGGGGAGGATAAATCGGTTTTGGCAAGCGCGGCGAATGAAGCCACGCGGATGATCGAGGCTTATCTCTAGTGGTGGGTTAAAACCCACCCTACAAGCGGCTTAAGCCTCAAAAGACAGCCTTTTTATGCCCCGTATACTTTAGACGGATTGATACCCCCCTCTGTAGACATGTCATATATGACATGTCTACAGAGGGGGGGATCTTTTGAGCAGATCATTGTAGGGCGGGCTTCAGCCCGCCAACACACCACATTCACCCGTAGGGTGCGTGGTCCCCACGCACCGCTAATGGATCTTCCGCTTCGCCGCCTTGGCCGCAAACGGATTATCCCCGCCGCGCAAAAACAGCCGGATCGGCGTACCGGGCATATCAAAATCCACCCGCAACCCATTGACAAGAAACCGCTTATAGCTTTCCGGAACCTTATCCGGCACCGAGGTAAACACTACGAAAGTAGGTGGCCGCGTTTTTACCTGCGTCATATACCGCATTTTAATCCGGCGTCCACTTGGCGCTGGCGGCGGGTGGCCCTCGATCATCGCCTTAAGCCAGCGGTTCAGCTTGGCGGTCGAAATCCGCGTGTTCCACGTGTTATGCGCCTTGATAATCGCATCGTGCAGCCGGTCCACGCCTTTGCCGGTCAGCGCTGAAACCATCACCATTGGCGCGCCGCGCAGCTGGGGCAGCAGGCGGCCAAACTTCTCGCGCAGGTCCAGCACCTTCTGGTTTTTCTCGTCTTCCAAATCCCACTTGTTCACCGCAACCACCACCGCGCGGCCTTCGCGCTCGGCCAAATCCGCAATCCGCAAATCCTGCTGCTCAAACGGCACCTGCACATCCAGCAGCACCACCACCACTTCAGCAAATTTCACCGCGCGCAAGCCGTCAGACACCGAAAGTTTTTCAAGCTTCTCCTGCACCTTGGCCTTTTTGCGCATCCCGGCCGTATCAAAAATCCTGAACTCGCGGCCTTCCCACTTGGTGCGCACCGAAATCGAATCCCGCGTGATCCCCGCCTCCGGCCCCGTCAGAAGCCGCTCCTCGCCCATAATCTGGTTGATCAGCGTTGATTTGCCTGCATTCGGGCGGCCCACAACGGCAATTTGCAACGGGCGGTCATCAGGGATAATCGCAGCCTCGCCAAATTCATCCACCTCGTCAGAGATCTCGATATTGGTTTCCGGCTCAAAGCCATCCGAGGCTTCAAATTCATCATGGATCGGCATTAGCAGGTGATAAAGGTCTTCCATCCCCTCGCCATGTTCGCCCGAAAGCTGGATAGGCTCACCCAGCCCAAGGTTAAACGCCTCGTAATAACCGGATTCGCCCGCTTTGCCCTCGGCCTTATTCACCGCCAAAATCACA
>JAJRRX010000287.1 GCA_024279075.1 Alphaproteobacteria bacterium
ATCTCCCCCGATGAGCGCAATCGTGGGCGTGTAATGGCGGAGCTGCCGATGCGCGCGCTGACCCGCATGTGGCAAATGCTGCTGAAATCACTGGAAGAAGTAGCACTGGCACCAAATTCTATGATGGCCGCCGAAATGGCGATCATCCGGCTAACACATGTGGCCGACCTGCCCTCGCCCGAGGATTTGGTGCGGCGGCTGAAAGATGCCACCCCGCCGCCAAGCGCTGCCGCTCCAGAGCGCGGCGAAACCAATGCCCCAGCAGGCACACATGCCTCCGCCGCGCCATCGCTGGCGGCCTACGCCAGCTTCAAGGATGTGCTCGGACTTATTCAGGCACGGCGCGATTTGCACCTTTTGGTCGAGGTCGAGAAATATGTAAGGCTCGTGAGTTATAAACCCGGGCGGATTGAGTTTTCCCCTACCGCAGATATGTCATCTGAGTTTCCAGCGCGCTTTGCGGCGCGGATGCAAAACTGGACGGGCGCGCGCTGGGTGATCACATTGGCCTCGGAGGGCGGTGAAAACACTATCGAGGAGCTGAAAGACGCGCATAAGGCCAGCCTGCAGGAAGAGGCCATGGCGCACCCGCTGGTGGCGGCGGTGTTTAAGGCATTTTCAGGTGCTGAAATCTTGAATATTGAGGCAGATCAAGGCATTGCAGACCTCAACGAGGGTATTGTCCCGATTGATCCAGATGAGTTGGATGACGACTGGGACCCGTTTGACCCTTTTGAGGAACAAGCCTGACTCTATATACTTGAGGAGACCAAGTTGGGGCGGCATCTTGTAAACTCACTCGCCACGGCGCAACTGGGCTTTGTGACTCCGGCTTTCGCGCGATCCGAAGCGGCGATTAAAGCCGCGCGGCGGGCATGGTGATGGCCGGAAAACCGCTGAAATAAGGCCCCAACTTGCAGCTGTGGCCGAGGCTTGGGCGAGGCCAAAGGCGGCCTTAGAGGCGGCGGCCAACGAGGCCGAATTAAATGACACGGGGCGAATCGCGATTGTGAACGCGATGGAGCGGGTATTGGTCTTGATGAATGAGGCGGTTGGGCTGTATGAAGGGGCGACACCAAAATAGGGGAATACCATGCTAAAAGGTTTAGGACAGATTGGCGATATGGCCAAGATGATGAAACAGGCGCAAAAGATGCAAGCTGAAATGGCGGGCGTACAAGAGCGCATGGCGGAGATTATAGTGACCGGTGAGGCGGGCGCGGGCATGGTGAAAGCCGAGGCCAACGCCAAGGGCGAACTGAAGGGGCTGAAGATTGATCCTTCGCTGTTTAACCCAGATGACCGCGAGGTGGTTGAGGACTTGATATTAGCCGCGATTAAGGACGCCCAAGCCAAGGCGGCCGAGGCGGCGCAGGCTGAAATGGCCAAAGTGACCGAAGGCATGGGCTTGCCTGCTGATATGAAACTGCCGTTTTGATGGCAGGGGGCAGCGAGGTTGACCGGCTGATAGAGCTGATGGCCAAGCTGCCGGGGCTTGGCCCGGTTTCGGCGCAACGGGCGGTGTTGGTGATGATCCGCAAAAAGGCGCAGATAATGGCACCGCTGGCAAAGGCGATGGCTGAAGTCGAGGCCACGGTGCGCGAATGTGCGATTTGCGGCAACATCACCACCCACCAGTTTTGTGATATCTGCCGCAACCCCAAACGCGACCAGCACCTGCTTTGCGTGGTGGAAAGCGTGGCCGACCTGTGGGCGATGGAGCGCGGGGCGTATTTTAAGGGCCGGTATTTTGTGCTCGGCGGCGTGCTTTCGGCGCTAGACGGCGTAACGCCTGAAAGCCTGCGCATTCCCAAGCTTGTGGAGCAAGTGATCGAGGGCGAAATGGCTGAGGTTATTTTGGCGCTCAACGCCACGATGGATGGCCAAACCACAGCGCATTATATTGCAGACCAGCTTGGCAGTGCCGCCAATCTGACCTCGTTGGCGCAAGGCGTGCCGATAGGCGGCGAGCTGAATTACCTAGATGATGGCACAATCACGGCGGCGCTGTCCGCGCGGAAAGCCTTTTGAGCCGCGCCTCGCGAAGGCCGATATAAAGCGTGGCGGCTGTGATGATAACGGCCCCTGAAATGGTGGCTGCATCGGGGATCTCGCCATATAAAAAATAGGCGGCACTGGCGATCAGCACGAGGCGTAGGTAAGTTATTGGCGCCAACAGCCCTGCCTCGCCGTGGCGATAAGCCTCGATATCGGCATAGCCGCGCAGCGCACCAGCTATAACAACGACGCTGAGGGCAAGGTTACCACGCAGGTCGGATGGCATGGCCATAACCGGCCACGCGAAGGGCAGCGAAACAACAGCGGTGATGGCCACAGACGAGAAATAGGCCGAGGTTGCGCCGTCTGTCTGGGCCAAGCCACGCGACATTGTGAGCGCGAGGGCAAAAAGCAAAGAGCTGAAAAGCGCAGCCAGCATGGCGGGCTCAAAGCTGCCAAAGCCCGGGCGCAGGATAACCAGCGCGCCGATAAAACCAACGGAAATTGCGAAGATACGGCGGGGGCCAACGCGCTCTTTATGGATGAGCATGGCCAGCAGCGTGGCCCAGATGGGGGCCAGGAAAAACAACACGGTGACAGTGGCCATGGGCAGGTTGGCGATGGCGTAAAAGCCAAAATGGGTGGAGGCGGCGATGAGGGTGCCACGGATGAAGTGGCGCATTGGCTGGCTAAAACGAAGCCGCGCGCGCAGGCGGGCAAACATGAGGAGCGCCAGCAAAATGGCCCCGCTCGAAATGCCGCTGCGCAGGAATACGATCATCCGGCTATCAATCTGGGTGGAGATATCTCGCACCGCAATGGCCATGGCGCTGGAGCCAAGAACCGAAAGCAGTATCCACCAAATCGCGCGCAGGTTATCAACCTTATACGGGGGATTCGGAGGGTTTGAGTATCTGAATTGGGCGGGATTCATCAAAATTCCTTCCAGCTGATCACCATTTATAGTTTTATTGGAAAGGTCAAGCGCTGTTTTTCCCCCATCAGGAGAGCGAGGCTATACTTGACTATTTTTGACAGAGACCAAATGGTCAATAAAATAACTGCTTTATAACATAGGGTTAAATGGGCATGACGGAAGAATGAGGCTACGCGCCTCTTGACGATTGTGGGAAAAATACCTAGCTATGCGTAAATCACGTAGCAGATATGCAGTAATTGCACTTCTTTCACATGCAAAAATCGTCATATTGCACTGCACGCAAAACGAATTAGAGAA
>JAJRRX010000288.1 GCA_024279075.1 Alphaproteobacteria bacterium
CAAGGCGATTGTCATTATGGCCAAACCTGTTTTCAGGCGCACCATGTTATTTTGGAAAATCCGCATCATAAACTCCAATACTAGTTAAGCAAAAACACTCTATAAAGTGCGCGTCCGTGACGGCGGACGCGCAAGCCCAACCTCGGCTATTTTCTAATGTTAGTCAATATCGACTAAGTATTGACTAACTTTCTGTGCATTCGCAATGCATTGTAATATAAGCATTTTTTTCACGTTCGCGGAAAATGTCGTGAAAATTTTGCGGTATATTCCCAATGTTATATCATGACCCAAGGTAAGCTTTTTACCCCAAAGCATTCTCGACTATATCGATTCTACCAGCCTGATCCACAGCGCAGAGGTCAAACCTGCAATTGGCATTCAGGCTGGCATGTTTCGCCAAATATTGCTCGGCACACGCCACCAAGCGTGCTTGCTGTCTCGGCTGCAAAGCCGCCATTGCGGCAGCCATAGTTTTGCGGGCTTTCACTTCTGCAAAAATGATCACACCTCCAAGCTCAACGATCAGGTCAATCTCGCCCTCTGGCACCTTCCAGCGCCGTGCCAGCACTATAGCTCCACGTGCTTCATAGGTCCGCGCTGCAATCTCCTCGGCGGCCATACCGTTATGAAAGGCCGTGCTACCTTTGCTCATACCCGCCCCAGTTCCAGCGCCCGTTGGTAGAGCGGCTTGCGCGGCAGATCAAACGCCGCCGCCACCTCCGCCGCTGCATCTTTCACCCGGCTATGCTTGAGCGCCTCGATCAGCGCGGCATCTATCGCCTCAGGCGTGGCCGCCAGTTTTAGGGGCGCACCAACCACCACCACAGCCTCGCCTTTGGGGGCTGGCACTTCGGCATAATATGCCGCCAGTTCCATCAGACTACCCCGCCGAACCTCCTCGAATTTTTTCGTCAGTTCGCGGCACATCGCTGCTGGGCGGTCTCCAAAAACCTCACCCATGGTCTTAAGGCTATCTGCCAGCCGCCGTGGGGCTTCATAAAAAACCAGCGTCGCTGGCACGGCCGTAAACTCGGCAAAAAAAGCCTTTCGCGCCACCTTTTTAACCGGCGCAAACCCCGCAAACAAAAACCTGTCCGTCGGCAACCCCGCCAAGGAAAGCGCCGTTAGCACCGCGGAAGCCCCCGGTGCCGCCGTAATCGGCAAGCCCTCCTCGATCATCCCTGCCGCTAGTTGGTAGCCCGGGTCCGCGATCAGCGGCGTGCCAGCATCAGACACATAGGCTACCACCTTACCCTCGCGAACCGCTTTCACCAGCTTGGGCCGCATGGCCGCGCCGTTATGGTCATGATAGGGCAGCAGGGGCCGGCCATTGAGCGCAACCCCGTGAATATCCATCAATTTGCGCGCTTGGCGGGTATCCTCCGCCGCCAGCACATCGGCATTTTGCAAAATATCCAGCGCCCGCAGCGTGATGTCAGACGCCGTGCCAATGGGGGTGGCGACGAGGTAAAGCCCCGCGCTGAGTTTTGGTGAAATGCCGCCCATGTGGTAATCTGCCTTCATCGAGTCGTTTACATCATTTAGCGCAGGCTTTACCCTGTAGGCTTGATTGAGTCTATATTTTTACCTTTGTGAGGTCTTATGTCTTTTAAAAACCGAATATTATCACCCCTGCGCAAACCCGCCCTTTGGGTGGCGGCAACCCTTGGCCTTGCCGCCTGTGAGCCGGTTAATTTTGCAGGCCCAACAGCGGCGGTGGACCCGAACCAACCGGTTGTTGTGGCGCTTATGGTGCCGCTGGCATCTGGCAATTCCGTGACCGAGCAACTGGCGCAAAACATGGTTAACGCCGCCAATATGGCGGTGCGAGATCTAAGCGGCGCCAATATTGACCTGCGGGTGTATGAAACCGGCGGCAATGCTGAAATGGCCACCGCCGCCGCCACCCGCGCGGTGGCTGATGGTGCGCAAATCATGGTTGGCCCGCTTTATAGCGCTTCCACCGCAGCCATAGCGCCGATCGCGGCACAGGCGGGCATAAATATTCTTAGCTTTTCCAACACCACATCGGTGGCGGGGGGCAATGTCTATATTATGGGCGTGACCTTTGACACCATCGCCAATCGGATTGTTAGCCATGCGGTGGCACAGGGCAAAACCAACATTGCGATTGTATATCAGGCGGGGGTTTCGGGGGAATCCGGTAAAGCCTCGGTTGAGCGCGCGATTGCCCGCAATGGCGGCAACCTGACAACCGCGGTTTCTTACCCGTTGGCGCTCACGGAAATGGGCGAGGCCGCTGCGGGCATTGCCGAAACCTTGCGGGCCAGTAATTCCAATGCGGTTGTATTCACGGACTCCCCCTTGCGTGGCCTTGGGTTTATCACAGCGTCCTTGGCCTCCAACCGCTTTCGCACTAAGCGCGATGCGCAATTTATGGGCCTTAGCCGCTGGGATAGCTCTAACGAGGTGCTGGTAACCCCAAGCCTGCAAGGCGGCTGGTTTGCAGTGCCAGACCCAAGCCTGACCCTGCAATTTGAAACCCGCTATCAGCTAGCTTATGGCGAAGATGCCCACCGCCTTTCGGGCCTTGCTTATGATGGCGTGGCCGCCGTAGGC
>JAJRRX010000289.1 GCA_024279075.1 Alphaproteobacteria bacterium
CCAGTAGCTCCACATCGGGCGGCCCAAAAAGCGCGGCATGATGGTGTAGATAATGGCGATGGCAGGCACAAAGGGTAGGTAAACCGCAGGGTGGCCGTAGGTCCAGAACACATAGAGGAAGAACTGCACCGAGCCGCCGCGAGACGGGTCAAAATACGCTACATCTGTCCACATGGCCCAGTCGCTGAGCAGGCCAAAACCAACAAAGCCAAGCGGGAAAACCGAGACCATAAATAGCAAGCCAATGGTGCCAGCGGCCCAGCCCATCAGCGGGGTGTTTTTTAGCCCGCCCTTGGAGGAGAGCGCATTGCGAAACAGCACCGCGCCCGCCAGGAATTCCGACACCGCCACAAGGATGATGGCGACATGGCCCATCCAGACGTAATCATTGCCGGTGCGCAGAGACATCGGCGCATAAGCTGTCCAGGTGAAATCTGGCCGCCCAACGATCAGCAGCACCGCTGCCACGACCAAAACCCAATAGCTCGCTTGTGCGGCACCGGCCCAGATCAGGCGGTCATTGCCCAAAATGCGGGGCAGGATGTAATAGTTGATCGACACCACCAGCGGGATGAGAAAACCAAACACCATAACCATGCCGTGCAGGGTCATCAGGGTCATGTATATCCGCGCGCCGATAAATTGCACATCCGGCACCGCCAACTCCGTGCGGAAAATAATGGCGAACATGCCGCCAAGGGCCAGCATGATAAACGCGGTAAAAATCCCTTTCAGTGCGATATGCCGGTAATCATTTGAAAAGAGGATTTGCTTGACCGTCAAGCCACTCAGCAAATCTTCAGGTTTCCAATGGGCCTTTTCGCCCATTTTTGGATCATCTAAACTCATCGAAGCCATCACGCGCTCTCCCCGTCATTATCTTCTTCGCCATCAGTTACCACCAGCCACGCCTTCATTTGCGAGTGGCCAACACCGCAATAATTCACACATTGAATAAGGTATTTGCCCGGCTCATCGGGAGCGCGTATCCACAATTCGCGCTTGTCGTCAGGGTCAATCTCGGCCGTGATCTGCGCAACAGGGATGTTAAACCCGTGGATCACATCATTGGACAGGATTTTTAGCAACACGGTTTCGCCGGGTTTCACCACCAGTGCGTTGCGGCTGATCTCCTCTTCCTCGTTGATAAAGGCAAAGCCCCACTGAAAGGCGATCACGGTAATCACTCTGTCAAAGGCCTCTTCGCCCAAGCCATCATAATTACCCGACACCATTTTTTCTTCGGCGTTCAGGTCTTTTTGATAAGCCCTATAGGTGGTGGTGCTCAAGCCATCGGCATACCAAACCAGCCCGAGCATGATGCCGATAAAGGCAAATTCCACCATATAGCTTGGCTTCCAGCGTCGCTTCATCATCATCGCGGCCAATAGCATCACCATGCCCAAAACCGTAAACGAGGCCGTAATCACCATCATTATGGCTTGTGGCCCCCATATTCCCAGCGCATTTTCCATGGCTTACGTCTCTCCCTAAATTGGGCGGGTTTCAGGCCCACCTTCATGTTTCTTTTTGATGGCCCCGTTAAACGGGGGCCGGTTTCACATTACATCGACCGAAAACCGATACCCGCCGCCGCGCACCGTTTGGATGATCACTGGATTTTTCGGGTCTTCTTCAATTTTGCGCCGCAAACGGCTAACCTGCATGTCGATTTTACGATCAAACGGAATTTCGGTTTGCCCGCCGGTCAGGTCCAAAAGCTGATCCCGAGATAGCGTGCGCCCCGGATGCTCGACCAGCGTAACCAACAGGTCAAATTCCTTGCTGCTCAGGTCCACCAACATGCCGCCACTAGAGCGCAGCTGCCGCCGTGAAATATCCAACCGCCAAGCGCCAAATTCTAGCACACGGTTTGAATTATCATGGTTTGAGGGGGGGATTTTATGAGTGCGGCGTAAAACGGATTTAACCCGCGCCAGCAATTCATGCGGGTTAAAAGGCTTGGTGAGGTAGTCATCCACCCCGGCATTAAACCCGTCTATCCTGTCATTTTCCTCTCCTAGCACGGTCAACATCACCACCGGCACATGAGAGCGTTCGCGCAGGTCAGCGCAAATTGTTAAGCCGTCTTTGCCTGGCAACATTCGGTCCAGCACCACGAGGTCTATCTTCCAGCCATCTAGAATTTCCTGCATCTCGGCCCCGTCTCCGGCGGTCGAAACCCGAAAGCTCTGCTTACTGAAAAAGCGCTTTAACAGCGCACGAATTTCGCGATCGTCGTCAACGATCAGTAAATGCGTGTGTGTTGGATAGCCTGATGAATTCATGCTCAAAGCATAGCGAGGCCGGATTTGGGCTAATAGCTATTCTTTGTAACGAATTGTAAACGGGGCGTAAGCCAAGGGTTAACGGTAGACCACTTGCCGCTTTTGTTCAGAAATTCCAAAGGCTTGCTTGCCCCATTCTGTTGGCTCACCGCCCACCGCAAGGCGCACCTCAGCCAGCAAAAATGCTTTTGTCACAATCACGGCGGTGATCAGGTTAAACAGAATAATCATGAGTTGCAGGGCAATGCTCAGCATTAAAATTGTAAATAGCGCCTCGCCTAGG
>JAJRRX010000011.1 GCA_024279075.1 Alphaproteobacteria bacterium
CAAGCAAAAGGTTGCTCATATCTTCTGATACCCATGGCAACACATCTACCGCATGTTGCCACGCCACCGCCAAAGAGAGGAAGCCAAGGCATACGGGAAAGGCCGCAGGCGGAGTTTGCCGCCAAAGGGGGGTGTCTAAAAGCATATCTGTCCTCGCTGTGTTTTTGCTTAGCTTAGGGGAAAAATGATGGAGATCAAGGTTATTAACAAAAAGGTGTGGATGCTTGAGTGGTAATCTTATCTTAACTTTAGTTTATTAACCTAGGTGAATAAATTTGTAGAACGGAGGGTTTATCTAATGAAACCAACACCTAAGCAAGAAGATTTGGCCGCACTTTTTAATGCTTTGGCGCATCCGCGCCGGCAAATGTTATTCCAGATTATGCAAAATGCGGGGCGGGAGGGGCTGGCTTTTCATCAGCTAATGCAGCGCACGGGGCTAACCCCAACCACCCTCGCGTTTCATCTGAAAAAAATGCAGGAGGGCCGGATCGTGAAGCGCAAAATCAAAGGGGTGGAGACGTGGTTGAGCCTTAACCTTGCCCCTTTTGCCCGCTTCCCGTTGCTTGACGCCTAGCGGTTACCGCCAGGGCCGCCAAACAGCGCAGCTTCCAGCGCGGCTTGCTTTAAGGCTTTGGATTTGTTGACGGTTTCTTCAAATTCCGCTTCTGGGTCACTGTCATACACAATGCCGCCACCCGCCTGCACATAGAGCGTTTGGTCCTTGATCACCGCCGTGCGCAGGGCGATGCAGATATCCATATCGCCGTTGCAGGAAAAATAACCAAAGCCGCCGCCATAAACGCCGCGCTTCTCGCTTTCAAGCTCGTCAATAATTTCCATCGCCCGCACTTTAGGCGCGCCCGAAACTGTGCCAGCTGGCAGGCCTGCGAGCAGAGCTGAAAGCGCGTCATGCTCGTCTGACAACACACCGTTTACATTAGATACAATATGCATCACGTGGGAATAACGCTCAATAATAAACTGCTCATTAGGGTCTACCGTGCCAATTTTGGCCACGCGGCCCACGTCATTTCGGCCCAAATCCAGCAGCATCAGGTGCTCCGCGCATTCTTTTGGGTCGGCCAGCAGGTCTTTCTCTAGCGCCACGTCTTCGGCCTCATTGGCTCCGCGCTTTCGGGTGCCCGCAATGGGCCTAATCGTTACCCGCTCACCTTTTACCTGCACCAATATCTCGGGGCTGGCGCCGACAATCTGGTAACCGCCGAAGTTGAAGTAAAACATATAGGGCGAGGGGTTGGTGCGCCGTAGAGCGCGGTCAAGCGTGAACGGCGGCAGAGTAGAATCTTGGCTCCATCGCTGGCTGGGCACCACCTGAAAAATATCGCCCGCGCGGATATATTCCTTAGCCTTTTTGACCATCTCGAAATAGGCATCTTTGGTCATATTACTGACGGGCTTGGAGGGCGCAACCTCTGAAACCTCATTTATACCCGCCACCGCAGGTCGGTCGAGCTCGCGCAATGCATCCGCGACGCGCTCCGCCGCCTGCGCATAAGCCGCCCGCGCTGTTAGCCCTGAATTGGCCCACGCCGGTGAAATAACCGTCACCTCGCCCTTTACCCCGTCAACCACAACCACAACCGATGGCCGCTGCATAACAGCATCAGGCAGGCCAATCGGGTCCGGGTTCACATCAGGCAAATGCTCGACAAGGCGGATCATATCATAGCCGAGAAAGCCAAACAGGCCAGCGGACATTGGCGGCAGGCCTTCTGGCAGCTCAATGGCACTTTCCGCAAGCAGGGCGCGCAGCGAAGTCAGCGGGTCCGCCTCCTCATCCTTAAACGCGTTCTCGTCATAGCGCGCCTCGCGGTTCAGGCTCGCCTTGTCACCATGGCACTGCCAGATCAGGTCCGGCTTCATACCGATGATAGAATAACGCCCACGGACCTCGCCGCCCGTGACAGACTCAAGAATAAAACTATCCTTACGGCCCTGAGTCAGCTTTAGTATCAGCGAAACGGGGGTATCCAAATCAGCCACTATCCTTGACCAAACCACCTGATTTTGCCCTGCGTTAAAGGCTTTTTCAAAATCGGGAAAGGCTGGGTTTAAGGTCATGGGCGCTTACTGTGGAATGCCGGCAAGGATCTGGTTGATCATGCCTTGGTTGATGGTGATATCGGTGTTGGCGACAACGCCATTCGCGAAAAGGATGTAAATATCATTGGCGATATCTTCTTTGATCTGGGTTTCCGCTTGTGCAAGGAAGCTCTGGCCATTTTCGGAGTCAGGGTCAAACGGCGAAACTTTGTCGATTTTCACAATATAGGCACCGTTAGCCGAC
>JAJRRX010000290.1 GCA_024279075.1 Alphaproteobacteria bacterium
AACTGGAATTTGCCGATGGCCGCGTGGCGCTGGGCGCAAGCCCCGCTAAGCCGAAAGTGCCTAAGCCCACAGAGGGGCAAGGCTCGCTTTTTTAAGGGCGGAAACGCACTCCAAATAGCGGGCCGGTGCAAAGAATAGGCACTTTATTCTGCGCCGAAAGCTCAAGCACCAAGGGCGGCGCACCGGCTTGGCTTTCGGTGCTGGTTACCGTCAGATCATCCGCATTGCCCTCGATTTCCCAGCAGAAAGGCCCACTGCTATCGTCATAGACAAAACAAATAGCGGGGGCCTCATAGGTCCATTTTCCGTTTACGCAGCGGCCATCCTCGGCGCGCCACACTGTGCGCTGATTGCTGAAAAACTGCTCCGAGCCGTAAAACTGGCCATTTGCGGTAAAATGCATAGTTGTGCCCCGCGAGAGGGCATCAAATTGCTTTCCGGTCAGGGGCTGAGCTTGGGCGGCGCTGGTGATCAGCAAGAGAGCGATAAGGGGCCTCATGGACGCAGCTCCAACTGGCTCAAAAGCGCTGGGCCGCACGTGACGGGGGTGTCAATAATGCGGGAAACCTCCTGAATACTATCAAATTCTACGCCATTTTCCAAGCCGACAATATAGATCACCCCATCGAGCCGTTTGTGGTGAAAACAGTCTAGCGGCCCATCTTGCCAATCAAAGCAAAACGCGGCCTGTTGCATAAACCATGTGCCGTCAATGCAGGAGCCATCCGATAGCTGAATGGTCACATTGCCGTTGCCACGATAGGTTTCATAGCCATAAGTTTCGCCCTCAATCTGGTAAACCACGGTTTTGCCCGCCGTCAGATTCTGCCATTCTTTAAACGAAATGTTGGATGCCGCGCTGAGCCGCTCAAGCAAGCTTTGGGCCGAGGCAACGGCGGGGAAAAGCGCCAGTAGGAGGGCAAGTATTTTCATCCTGCTGGGGCAATCGGGGCCGCGAGCGATACCATGCCGACCTCACAAAAAAGCGGGGTTTGGCTGATTTCGGTAATGGCTTCAATATTGCCGCGCCGCTCGCCATCAATCACCAATTCCGAAATAAATTCGCCTTGGTAATTAACCCAAGCGGAGCAGACCTTGCCGCTGCGCGCCCACTCAAAACAAATCGTGCTGCCTTCGGCATACCAGCTACCAAGGTCGCAATTCGCAGTGCCATCGTCGTTTAACGTCGTCCACTCAATCACAATGCGGTTGGTGCCGGGGCGATAATATTCGCGGTAAAGATCATCCCCTTGATTGTTATAAGTGATGGTATTGCCATCGGTCATAGCGCGAAATTCTGCTTCGCCCATTGGGGTGCCTTGCAGCATTTTTTTTGCCAAGGTGGCAGCGCTATCTTGCGCAAAGGCGGGGGCGGCAGCAAGCAACAGGGCTATAGTCAAACGAAACATAGAATCAATCTCCAAAAATATACCTAATTCAACAAAGCATACGCCCGTTTGGCAAGGCTTAGCTAGATGCTGGGCGAATACATGCCGCTTTGGGTCGCATTTTCGCTTGGGGCTGGCGGCGGCTCGGCCTAGACTGCGTGAAAATGAAGGAGCATATGATGGCCAAGGGCGATGGGGTTTGGAAATCCGGCAAGGGGAGAGGGCGTGGGCAAACCAAAGGGCGGCAGCTTGAAAGTGTTGCACTGGAACAGGTTGTAAAGTTACTTCGGAATCAAGATGTTAAGCGAGACAAGCTCATCGAATACCTTCACTTAATTCAAGATGGTTTTGGTGGTATAAGCGTGCCGCATATAAAGGCTTTGGCCGAGATTATGCGGCTCGCGGAAGCCGAAATATATGAAGTGGCAAGTTTTTATGCGCATTTTGATTTGTTAGAGGAGGGTGGGACCCCTACGTCTTTGACCCTGCGTGTATGTGATTCACTTTCTTGTGAAATGGCCGGCGCCACCGCGCTTTTTGAGGAATTAACCACGCGCCACCCCGATTTGGCTGTGGTGCGCGCCCCCTGCATGGGG
>JAJRRX010000291.1 GCA_024279075.1 Alphaproteobacteria bacterium
CGCCTCCCGCGGCCCGACTCAACAATTAGAGACACCATGATTTATAGGAGATTCCCATGGCTTTTGACGCATTTTTCTACTTCACAGCTTCCGCAGACAAAGAGAAGGTTCCCGGCGAAACCCAAGACGCCGCAATGGCGGACAAAGGCGCTTTTGAGCTGATCAGCTTTTCGTTTGGCGCTGAAAACAACATCAATATCGGCTCAAGCTCAGGCGGTGGTGGTGCCGGTAAGGCGACTTTTAAAGAGTTCAGCATTACCAAAAAAACCGACCTTGGCTCGCCGGGCATGTTCCAGCAGCTTTGCGTTGGCCGCCACTTTGACGAAAGCATTGTTGAGCTTCGCCGCTCGGGTGGTTCAACCACTGAATCCGGCGCAACCTTCATGAAGTTCCACTTCAAGCACGTAATGGTGCAGGA
This sequence comes from Alphaproteobacteria bacterium, assembly GCA_024279075.1. Classification (GTDB taxonomy): domain Bacteria; phylum Pseudomonadota; class Alphaproteobacteria; order Rhodobacterales; family Rhodobacteraceae; genus UBA3077. The sequence continues at coordinate 419 of JAJRRX010000291.1, forward strand.
TATTGAATGGTCCGGCTCGGATGGCGATGATATCTGCGAAGAAAGCATCACCCTGCAATATGGCGCGATGAAAGTTGAATACATCCCACAGAAAGCCGATGGCTCGATGGATACAGCCAAGGCCAAGAAGGCCGAGTGGAGCCGCGTTAAGAACACAGCACAATACGCTGTTTAACGGCTTTTTGGCCGCCTAAGTGCGGCCACCTGAAACGCAATTCGCCCGGGCTTTTTGGCTTTGGGCGAATTGGTGTGATGTGAAAGGGGCACTATTTTGGCCGACGATATCCTAACTTCCGGAACCTTGGACGAGACGCTTAAAGCGTTAATGGAAAAGGTCCGTAAAGACCCCTCCGATGTGAAGCAACGCATCTTTCTTTTCCAACTCTTTTCAGTACTTGGCGAGTGGGAGCGGGCGGTAAAACAGCTTAAAGTGTGTGGTGGCATGGATGTTGAAACCATGCCGATGGTGCAAAGCTACCGCGAAGCCATTATTTGTGAGCTCATGCGCGAAAAGGTGTTTGCGGGCGAAAAATCCCCGATGATTTTTGGCGACCCGGAAGACTGGATCGCTCTGATGGTGGAAGCCCTTGGTGCCAATGCGCGCGGCGACCACAAAGCTGCCGCCAAACTGCGCGCCGATGCTTTTGAGGCTGCGCCTGCGGTCTCCGGCACCGCCGATGAGCAGGCCTTCGAGTGGATCGCTGACGCTGACATGCGCCTTGGGCCATTGTTGGAGCTGGTGATGAACGGCAACTATTACTGGGTGCCGTTTTCCGCTATTCAGCAATTGAAATTTGAAGCGCCGATCGACCTGCGCGATAGCGTCTGGACGCCGGTTGAAATTACGTGGGCCAATGGTGGTGAGGTGGTTGGATTTATCCCCACGCGCTACCCCGATGCGCCCAAAGGCAATGACGAAATCAAGCTCGCGAAAGTGACCGAATGGGAAGACCTTGGCAGCGAAACCTTTGCTGGCCACGGCCAACGCCTATTTGCCACAGATGCCGGCGATCTCGCCCTAATGGACCTACGCGAAGTCACATTTAATACAAGCGGCGAGGCCGCGGATGGCTGATCTCGGAGATTCCGAGCGCCTGCAACCGTCGCTGCTTGATCGGCTGACGGATGATCATCCTACGGATATAAAAGAAAGCGCGCGCGAGCAGATCATAGATATTCGCCAGTTGCGCGATATCGTGCTGCGCGACCTTGGCTGGCTGCTCAATACCGTCAACCAAGAAGGCGATATAAACGAAGATAGCTTTCCCTATGCCGCCGCCTCGACGCTGAATTATGGCATTACCGATATTGCCGGTAAAAAAGCCGCTGAAGCGCGCCCGTATGAACTGGAGCGCATGATCCATAAAGCCATTGAGCGCTTTGAGCCGCGCATTGTGCAGGGCAGCTTGGAAGTGAAGCTTTCAACCACGGTTGAGGGCATCCACTCGCGCATTCTGTTTAATATCCACGCAGAAATATGGGCCCAGCCCGTGCCGGTGGAGGTGTTTATGCGCACCGAGCTAGATTTGGCTTCGGGTGATATGTCGGTGGTGAAAGGATAAGCCATGGACACGCGGATACTTAAAAAATACGAAGAAGAACTGGCCTATATGCGCGAGATGGGCGAGGAATTTGCTGAATCCTACCCCAAAATTGCCGCCCGCCTCGGGATGGACGGCGTAGAGATTGCCGACCCGTATGTTGAGCGGATGATGGAGGGCTTTGCCTTTATGGCCGCGCGTGTGCAGCTGGAGCTGGACTTGCAATATCCGGTGCTGACCCAGCATTTGCTGGAGATTGTTTATCCGCATTACCTTGCGCCAACCCCCAGCATGTTTATCGCCAAAATGCAGCCCGACCCTGCGCAAGGCAGCATGGAGGACGGCTTTAAAATTGAGCGTGGCACCACCTTGCGCAGCCCGCTGCGTGAGGGCGATAACACCGCCTGCCAGTTTCGCACCGCGCATGACGTGACCCTGTGGCCAATCGAAATTTCCGAGGCGGAATACTTAAGCGGGCGCGGCGAGGTGATGGCCGCGGGCGTGGGGGAAAACCGCGAGGTGAAGGCGGCGATCCGGCTGCGGCTGAAAAGCCTGACCGAGCTAGGCCTTTCAAAACTCAGCCTTGATGAGCTGACGCTATTCATGACAGGC
>JAJRRX010000292.1 GCA_024279075.1 Alphaproteobacteria bacterium
ACCCCTTGAAATCGCGCGCTGTTAACCCCATCTTAAGATCAAACGCACATTTAAAAAGCGCGAGGAGAGACAGATGACTTATACAAGATTACCAGCGCCTTCGCCTGAGCAAGGCTTATCCCGCTATATGCAGGAAATCCGTAAATTTCCGATGCTGGAGCCGGAGGAAGAATATATGCTGGCCAAAGCGTGGGTTGAGCGGGAAGACAGTGAGAGCGCACATAAGCTGGTGACCAGCCACCTGCGCTTGGCTGCTAAAATCGCCATGGGTTACCGTGGCTATGGCTTGCCCACGGCTGAGGTTGTTTCTGAAGCTAATGTGGGGCTAATGCAGGCGGTTAAGCGCTTTGACCCCGAAAAGGGCTTTAGGCTAGCGACCTATGCCATGTGGTGGATAAGGGCGAGCATTCAGGAATATGTGCTGCGCTCGTGGTCACTGGTTAAAATGGGCACGACATCGGCCCAGAAAAAGCTGTTTTTCAACCTGCGCAAAGCCAAAAACAAAATAGGCGCGCTGGAAGAAGGCGATTTGCGGCCCGAAAACGTGGCGCAAATTGCGCGGGAGTTGAACGTGACCGAGGCTGAAGTGACCTCGATGAACCGGCGGATGTCGGGCGGGGATGCGTCGCTCAACGCGCAAATCAAATCAGACGGTGATGGTGCGGCGCAGTGGCAGGATTGGCTGGAAGATGAAAACGCTGACCAAGCCACGGATTATGCCGAAAAAGACGAGTTTCAAATTCGCATGGGCCTGCTGGAGGACGCGATGAAGGACCTCAACGAGCGCGAGCAGGATATCCTGACCAAGCGCCGCCTTTCAGAGGACCCGCAAACGCTGGAGCAGCTTTCCAAGGTTTACAAAGTCAGCCGTGAGCGCATTCGCCAAATCGAAGTGCGGGCGTTTGAAAAGCTGCAAAGCAAAATGCAAAAGCTGGCAGCAGAAGCGGGCATGGATAAACCGCGCAATTAGGCCCTACATTTCAAAGCTGAGTGCAAGGGCGATGCCCGCTGCAAGGCAGATAAATGAAAACACCCCCATGGTGAGGATGGCAGAGGCGCTTGGCCCGCTGGTCTCGTCATGCGCGCTGTGGGGGCTGTCTTCCTCGGCCTCAAGGCAGCTCCCATGGCCGGCATGGCTTTGGTTGTCCGCGATCACCGTCATCATCCCATGCTTCATTTCTTTGCTCACCAGCCACCAGTTTACCGGATAGGCGAGGGCAAAGCCCACGATCAACGCCATTGACATCGTAAACCAGAATTCAAGTCGCAGCGGGTCCCCCGCGCCGTCAATATTGGCCATCATCAAGCGCATTGTCGGCAGCATCCCCGCCATTAGCAGGTTCATCGAAAACAGCTCGGGCAAAAAGGTGGCTTTGAGGGATTTGATGTAATCCCCATCATACATATCACGCATGGCAAAGGCTTGAAAATAGGCCCAGCCAAAGCTGAATCCAAGCGCATACTCCAAGGCAAAATCTTGCAGCGCCCCAAGGCTGAGCACCGAGGCCAAAGCCGCTCCCGCGATAATGCCAAGGCCGTCACCCGCTGCGCAATGCATGGTGGAGCCAAGCACCTGCCGCCACTTAGCCGATACATATTCCGCATGGGTGCCCGCCAACGGCTCGCGGCAGCCCAACACATAGAAAAACGCGCCCAAAGGTCCAGTGAATACCACCAATATAACAAATGCCCACTTGAGCACGCTTGATTCAGGGGTTTTGGGGATGTCAAAGCTGACAAACGCCACCGAGAGCGCGGTCAGAACAAACCAGACCAACATCATGCCATCAATCATTTTGCACTCCCTTTTGGTTAAAGGCTCGCATGGGCGGTGTTGAGGTGTCAATGAACGGGGAGTGAAACTTTGTAACAGGCGATCAGAGCATAAGGATTTGCGCTTTTTTGAAGGGCTGTTAGCATGCGACAAAACGGGGAAGATGATGAACCAAAAAATTCTTACAATATCACTTAATCCGGCGCTGGATTCAGCCGCCGAGGTGGGTGTGGTGGTGGCGGACCTGAAATTGCGCTGCGAAAACCCCAGCCTTGAGCCGGGCGGTGGCGGTGTGAATGTAAGCCGCGCCATTGCGCTTTTGGGTGGGGAAAGCACAGCGTTTGTCGCGCTTGGTGGCGCGACAGGCAATATGATGGCCGAGCTGTTAAGCAAATCTGGGCTGGATCTGCACCGTTTTAACGGCCCGGGCATGACCCGCCAAAGCACAGCGATTCGTGAAACCAGCACCGGGCGGCAATTTCGCTTTGGCCAGCCGGGGCCAGCGTGGCAAGTAGCCGACAGCGCAAGGGCTTTGCGCGAAATTGAAGCGCTTTTGGCACCCGAAATGCTTGTGGTTGCCACCGGCAGCCTGCCCCCGGGCGTGCCGGATGATTTTTACGTGGCCCTTGGGCAGCTGGTTAAAGCGATGGGCGCACAGATGATCGTCGACACCTCTGGGCGGGCACAAAATGCGATGCTGGCCAAGGGCCACGGGCTGATGCAAGTGTTGCGGATGGATAGGCACGAATCCGAGCAGCTGGCGGGAGAAAAGCTGGATACACGCGCCGCCGCAGCGCGCTTTGCGCAGTCGATTGCCACCCAAGGGCTGGCCGAGTTAGTGATACTGGCGCGCGGGGCCAATGGCTCGGTTTTTGCCACGCCTAGCGGCTGCTTTCATTGCGTTTCGCCCAAGGGGGCCGTGGTCAGCAAAGTGGGCGCGGGGGATAGCTTTGTGGGCGGGCTGGCACTTGGTTTGGCGCAGGGTCTTGGCTTTGAGGCGGCCGGAAAGCTGGCTACGGCAGCGGCGGCAGCGGCAGTGAGGACACCCGGTAGCCAACTTTGTGAGCCAGCTATGGTGGAGCGGTTGCTGGCCGATACCATCCTCACAGCGGTTTAATCGGCGATCAGCTCTTCCATAAACAGGGAAATGAGCTGGGAGCGGCCATTGGTTCCGGCTTTGCGAAACACCGCATTTACCTGTGCTTTGACAGTGCCAATGCTTTTGCCGCGCACCTCGGCAATTTCGGCGTTGGACAGGCCTTTCAGGATAAATAGCCCGACATCGCGCTCTGAGGGGGTAAGGCCCCATTCGCTAAAGCTCTGCTGGATAAGTTGGTGAAATGAATTGCGGACCACCAACATTTGCCGCGCCATTTCTTTGCGTTGACGGGCGAGGTTGCGAAACGCGATGATGCCAAGGAGCGAACCAAGGAGCAGGGCGGCGATGGTGATAAGCTGCACCGCTTCGTGAAATTCCCAGCTCATTGGCACGCTGCGCCAGCCAAAAACCTCTGACCCGAGATCAAAAATGAAGAAAGCGGAAAAGACAAGTTGGAGGGCGACAATGCTGCCAAGCAGGATTTGGTCTGTGCGGGGCTTCAATTTTGGCATGCATGGCTCGTGGGTAAATGTGAGTTAAAACCCTCCGGCGCAGGAAGGCGCGCCGGAGGGCAGGGTTTGATCGATGTTTAGCACAGGGCTTCCCCTTTGGGAGTGAGGCTAGTTGCCACCCATGCCACCACCCATGCCACCGCCGTTGTGGTCTGGCCGGTTGTCATCGCCCATGTTGCCGTCCCCCATTTGGCCATGGTCGCTGTCGCCCATGTTGCCGTCCCCCATTTGGCCATGTTCACCATCGCCCATTTCGCCGTGGCCTTCCATATGCTCCCCGTTATGCTTAACGTCGCGCATAACTTCACCGGTGGCTGTGCTCATCACAACCTCGCGGGTGCCTTCGGGGCCTTCGGCCATAACCTTGGCGCGGCCAAGGAGGGTGCGCCGAATTTCGAAAAAGGTGAAGCCCTCGGCTTTAAGCGATTCAATCAGCGCGATCACTTCAGGCATTTGCGCGATCATTTCGTTTTTAACAACGATCTGGATGTCGGTGGGGCTTGCCGGAGCTGTTTGCGCAAAAGACACGCTGGTGCTGAGCAGGGTTGCGGTAAGGCCAGCGGCGATAAATGTATTCAGTTTCATAGTGCTTCTCCTTAGGGCTCGCTTATCAAAATGATTGCGATTGAGCTTAAGGTGGCGGTTGTTGCGCAAGCTTTATATAGGACTGCGGGTATAGGGCATACTTTTAACCTCAGGCTTATAAATGAATAAATATGAATATACGGTAATATGCTGAAAAATAGGGATAATAACTAAATTATGACCATTGAAATTTTTTTAAATATTAAACGGTCCTACCTGCAGATATTGATGGACTAGACCCACGGTTTATGACCATAGAGCAAAAACTTAGCGTAAGGATGCGGCGAGGAGCGCCTTGGTATAGGCAGATTGCGGGGCCTCAAACAGAGCGTCGGCTTGGCCAACCTCGAGCACGTCGCCATCTTTCATCACCAGCACTTTGTGGCTCAGGGCCCGCACGACACGCAAATCATGGCTGATGAAAATGTAAGAGAGGCCGTGGCGTTGCTGGAGGCCGCGTAACAGGTCAATAATTTGCAGTTGCACGGTCATATCAAGGGCTGAAGTCGGCTCGTCTAGCACCAGCACTTTGGGCTGAAGGATGAGCGCGCGAGCGATGGCGATGCGCTGGCGCTGGCCGCCGGAAAACTCGTGCGGGTAGCGGGCTTTCATTGCTGGCTCAAGCCCAACCTCGCGCAGCACGTTTTCAACCAATTCTTGCCGATCTCCCGGCAGGTTATGGATAGCGAGGCCCTCGGCAACAATTTCTTCCACCGTCATGCGGGGGGAAAGTGAGCCGAACGGGTCTTGAAATACAATCTGGAAATCTCGACGTTTGGCGCGTAGTGGCTGGCCGCTGAGTTTGTGAATTTGGCCATTATGCAGGTAAATTTTGCCCTCGGATGCAATGAGCCGCAGCACCGCCAGTGCCACGGTGGTTTTGCCCGAGCCGCTTTCGCCGACAATGCCGAGGGTTTCGCCTTTGTGCAGGGTGAAATCAACTTTATTAACCGCTTTGATATGGCCCACAACCCGCTTGAGCAGCCCGCGCTGAATTGGAAACCACACCCGCAACCCCTCGGCCCGCATGACTTCGGTGGCACCGGTTGCCATCGGCGCAGGGGTGCCAGCAGGCACGGCGTCCATCAATTTGCGGGTATAAGGATGGGCGGGGTTGGCGAAAATATTGGCCGTGGGGCCTTGCTCCACCACCTCGCCCTCTTTCATCACATAGGTGCGGTCCGAAATATGGCGCACGATGCCAAGATCATGGGTGATAAACAAAATAGCGAGGCCTTCCTCACGCTGGAGGTCGGCGAGCAGTTCGAGGATTTGGGCTTGGATGGTGACGTCCAACGCGGTGGTTGGCTCGTCAGCTATCAAAAGCTTGGGGCGATTTGCCAGCGCCATGGCGATCATCACTCTTTGCCGCTGGCCGCCGGAAAGTTGGTGCGGGTATGAGGGCAGGCGGCTTTCGGCATCGGGGATGCCAACTTTGTGCAGCAGCTCCAAAACACGAGCGCGCTCATCCCGTCGCTTCATCGGGTGGTGCAGCGAAATCGCCTCGTGCATTTGTTTTTCAATGGTGTGCAGCGGGTTGAGCGAGGTCATCGGCTCTTGGAAGATGAAGCTGATCTCGTTGCCGCGAATTTTGCGCAGAGCACTTGCGGGGGCGTTGAGGAGCTCTTCGCCCTCAAATTTTACCGAACCAGAAATTTGCGTGCCATCGGGTAGCAAGGACACGGTGGCGAGCGCGGTGACGGATTTTCCGGAGCCGCTTTCGCCGACGATGGCCACGGTTTCACCAGCGGCGATGTTGATGCTGACGTCTTTAATCGCAGGGTTATCGCCAAAGGCGACGTTAAGGCCGGAGATTTCTAGAAGTGTGCTCATGAGAACACCTTGCGGGGGTCAAAGGCGTCTCGGATGCCTTCAAAAATGAAGACCAGCAGGGAGGTCATGGTGACGATGGTGAAAAAGGCGGCGGCAGCGAGCCACGGAGATGTTATGTGGGCTTTGGCTTGTAGGGCGAGCTCGCCCAAGGATGGATAGGAGCCGGGCAGGCCGTAGCCTAGGAAATCGAGCGTGGTCAGGGAGCCGATGGCACCGATGATCATGAAGGGCATGATGGTGAGGGTGGCGACCATGGCATTGGGCAGCACGTGGCGGAACATGATGGTGCGGTCGCGCACGCCAAGGGCTTTGGCGGCGCGGACGTATTCAAAATTGCGGGCGCGGAAGAACTCGGCGCGGACGACGTTATCGAGTGCGTTCCAGCCGAACAGCACAAGAATGCCGACGAATATCCAGAAGTTCATGGTGAAGATCGCGGCGATGATGATGATCAGGTATAGCATGTTCAGCGAGCCCCAGATCTCGGTGAAACGCTGGAAAAGGAGGTCTACCCAGCCGCCATAATAGCCCTGAAGTGCGCCCGCGAGGATGCCGAGCGCGGCGCTGGGGAGGGTGACGGCAAGGGCGAACAGGATGGAAATGCGGAAGCCGTAAATGATGCGCGCACCCACGTCGCGGGCTTGGTCATCGGTGCCGAACCAGTGGTAGGCATCTGGTGGGCCGGGGGCGGTTTTTACGTTGGTGGTGTCAACCGTGTTGAAGGAATAGGGGATGAGAGGCCAGAGGATCCAGCCGGTTTTTTCGGCAGTTTGCAGGGTGCCTGCGGGGTCGTCAAAGCAGGCTTCATCGCCGCCGGTGGCGATCAGGCATTGCATATCGGGGTCTTTATATTGTGCTTCGGTTTGGAAATCGCCGCCGAACTGGGCGTCGGTATAGCTGTTGAGGAAGGGGGTGTAGAGTTCGCCTTGATAGGAGACGAGGAGTGGGCGGTCATTGGCGATGAATTCAGCGAGGAGCGACAGGCCGAACAGCACGATGAATATCCGCAGGCTCCAGAGCGCGCGGCGGTTGGCGCGGAAGTTTTTCAGGCGGCGCTGGTTAAGGGGAGAAAGCTTCATACGCGGCGGCTTTCAAAGTCGATGCGCGGGTCTATCCACACGAAGGTGAGGTCGGAGATGATTTTGACCAGCAACCCGATGAGGGTGAAGAAATACATGGTGGCAAACATGATCGGGTAGTCGCGCGCCACCACGGCCTCAAAGCCCATGCGCCCTAGTCCATCGAGCGAGAAGATGGTTTCGATGATCAGCGAGCCAGCGAAAAACACCGAGATAAACAGGCCGGGGAAGCCAGCGATGATGATCAGCATGGCGTTGCGGAAAATGTGGCCGTAAAGCACGCGGCGCTCGGTGGCCCCTTTGGCGCGGGCGGTGACGACGTATTGCTTTTTGATTTCGTCGAGGAAGGAGTTTTTGGTGAGCAGCGCAAGGGTGGTGAAGCTGCCGATGGACATGGCGAGCACGGGCAGGGTGATGTGCCAGAAATAGTCTTTGATTTGGCCAAAAAGCGACAGCTCGTCGAAGTTGCTGGAGGTTAGGCCTCGGAGCGGGAACCATTGCCAGAAGGAGCCGCCTGCGAACAGCACCACAAGCACAACGGCGATGAGGAAGGTAGGGATGGAGGAGGTGACGATGAGGATGGTGGTGGACCATGTGTCAAACGCCGAGCCATCCCTCACCGCTTTGCGGATGCCAAGCGGGATGGAGACGATATAGGTAATAAGCGTGGCCCAGAGGCCGATGGTGATGGAGACGGGGAGCTTCTCAACGATCAGGTCAACCACCGATATCGAGCGGAAATAGCTCTCGCCGAAATCAAACATCAGGTAGCTTTTCATCATAATCCAGAAACGCTCGGTGACGGGTTTGTCAAAGCCGTATTGCGCTTCCAGGTCTTTGATGAAGTCTTCTGACAGGCCAACACGGCCTTTATAGCCGCTGTTTTCGTCGGTTACGGCAATGCCAGCATCCCCCGCCGAGCCGCCGAGGGCATCAAAGCCTGCACCTAGGTTCTCTAGGTTGGCAATGGCCTGCTCAACAGGGCCGCCGGGGACAAACTGGATAATGGCGAAGTTGATCAGCATAATCCCGAACAGGGTCGGGATTATGAGCAATATACGCCGGAAAATATAGGCGGCCATGGGCTATAGTGCGCCCTCGGCTTCCAGTTTGGCGGCCTTTTCCGCATCCCACCACCAATAGCTGCTGGCCCCGAGGGCAAAGGGCGAAAGGCTTGGGTCCGGGTAGCTGTAAACATCCCAGTAAGCCACGGTGTGCACGTCTTTAAACCATTGCGGCACCCAGATTTTCAGGGCGCGCAGGGCGCGGTCCAAGGCGCGGGTGTTGAGGTTTAGCTCTTCACGGGTTTTGGAAGTGATAATCCGCTCGACCAGCGCGTCAATGGC